>NVRM01000096.1 GCA_002400885.1 Flavobacteriaceae bacterium | reverse complement strand
AAATCAGCAAATAACATTCCTTTCCAATTACTTCGTAAGACTATTTTAGTGTCAGAAATATTGGTAATATAGGTATTCAATACAGCCGTATGTCCACTTGTAAAGTATAATTGCTGCTTCACTTTTATATGATCGTTTGTAAGAGTTTGCTCTAAATGACTCAAAAAACCTTCCCGTTTTTGAGAACTAAACGTTACAGGACTTCCATCCTCTAGAAGTTCCAATTCGGAGAGTCTTTTACTTGCCCACACACCATTTTGTTGGGTCATTAAAAAAGGACCTGAAAAACCTAAACTTTTTGTCTGTGGTAAACTATAAGCAAACCAAGCTCCTTGATCCGAAAACATGAGCATCGATCTATCTTTAGGATGTGTTGCTTCTCCAATATAATTTAAGGTATTCGCAGTTTCCACTACATAGTTTGTACTTAAATAAGGTGCTTCACTGTAAGAACTATTACAAGAAACTACTAAAAATGCACTGAAAATTAGTGCAAAAAAACGAAGAGAGTGTGTCATAAATATGTTTATCGATTATATACTGATAGATAACTATCGTATAAAAATACAATAAGCGTATTAAGTACACTAATAAAGGTTAATAAAACGTTTATTTAGGATAGAATACTATTAAAAGGAATTCGTTGAGAATCTTTGTAATAGTATGTAGTCACAGTTCTAGCGGAAAGGATGATAAAAAAATGGATGCTTCGTAATGATGACTCACTCCTGTTCTCGCAGCTTTTGAACATATATACTGCATAAAAGACAGGCTTCGATTTGAAATTATCAATAGTACAAAGTTTGTATTTTCAATACCTTTAGTAGGACTCTGAACGTCATCACCGCCACTTGTTTTTTCTTGAAAAAACTACTATCTACCATTGACGTAATTTATTCGTACATCGTCGTCACTTCGAGTGATTACGACGGTAGGAGTAATTGTATCGAGAAGTTCCTGTTTAGTAGGAGTTCTCGATACAATTTTCTCCTAAATTCTAAACAGAATTCATAAGAAAACCACTCGAACTGACGCTAGGAACGTCATCACTTCCACTTGTTTTTTCTTGAAAAAACTACTATCTACCATTGACGTAATTTTACTCACTATTCTAGATGCAATATTGTTTGTATATCCGTTCATTTGTTCACGATCGCATCTATCATCCTCGCGAAGGCGGGGATCCAGTGTGAAAAAGGTGAGCAACTGCATGCCGTTAACGTGTTTTTATCTTGTATGTTCATTTTTTGCTTCTCCAAAAAAACGAACCAAAAAAGGAGACTTTTATGAGGTATTTTTTAAGGCGGCTAAAAAAAGCCTTCTTAAAAACCATGCCCAAAACTGCGCGTCGTTCCTAAGGTCGCTCCTGTTCTCGCAGCTTTTGAACATATTTACTGCATAAAAGACAGGCTTCGATTTGAAATTATCAATAGAACTGAGTTTGTGTTTCCAATACCTTTAGCAGTACGCTAAACGTCATCACTGCCACTTGTTTTTTCTTGAAAAAACTACCATCTACCATTGACGTAATTTTATTGCACATCGTCGTCACTTCAAGTGATTACAACGATAGGAGTAATTATATCAAGAAGTTCTTGTTTAGTAGGAGTTCTCGATACAATTTTCTTCTAAATTCTAAACAGAATTCAAAAGAAAACCACTCGAACTGACACTGGAAACATCATCACTTCGAGTGGTTTTTAAAATGACCAAAGAGAACTTATAAAACTGTATCGAGATAGCGCCTATATCCTATCATAAATAGCACCTTCTATCATGATACAAAATCACAACACTCAGTCTTATCTCCTGTCTCCTATCTCTTGATTCTTATTTCCTGCTTCTAGCATCATTTTAAAAACTATTCCTCTAAATACTCCACGACTTTATCTGGAAAATCGGTAAAAATACCATCAAAATTTAGGGTATCAAAAGCAAGTCCTAGTAAGTCTTCAAAGCTTTGTCCTTCGCTTAAATCGTCGGCTCTAAATGTATATGCAATTACTTGTAAATTATGAGCATGTGCTCTTTCTACCAAAGAATCTATTTGCCAAGTTCCATCGGCGTTTTTTTCCAACAATAATTGCTTGTACCATGGACCTATGGCATTGGCATAGCTGGCTATTTCTTTTATTTGATCTTCGGTTAATAATTCTTCTACCAACTGAGTCAAATGCAACTGACAGCCCAATTCTCGTCGAATTCTTTTTAATGCTACCGGATCAAAACACTGCAACATACACTTATCTTTTTGAGTACTATATCCATAATTAGATAGTACTTCCAATACAATTTTAGAAATATCCTGGCCTTCTTTTAAGTGAAATGATGGATTTTTAATCTCTGGGTAAATTCCCATATTTTGCCCCGTACTTTTATTAAGTCCTTGAATTAATAACAACTCTTCTTCTAAGGAATGTAATCTAAAAACCGAAGATTTAACCGGAAACCTACTTTTAAATTCAGGTTCATTATTTTTTAGATTTACACGCTCATGTACACTTAGTAATTCCAATTCGTCGTAGGTAAAATCAATTACATAATAGCGACCATCAGCACGTTTTCTACTTGGATATACGGTAAAAACATCCGTTATATCGTCCAAATAAATATCGTGAATTACCATAGGAATCCCGTCTTTTGTCAAAACCAAGTCTTGTTCTAAAAAATCTGGCTTCATCGCATAGGCCATTGCTTTTGCCGCAATGGTATGCTCCGGTAAATAACCAGAAGCACCTCTGTGAGCAACAACAATACGCTCTTTCTTTTTAATAATATGTTCTTGTTCCTCTTTACATCCAATTATAAGTACCGCCATAAAAACCAATAAATATTTGTTCATATTTTCCCCGTTTTATCTTGAAAAGATATAACTTTTTGTAATTTTATCGCCTGTAAACAACAAACAAACTCATGAAATACATCATACGCATCATATTAGCCATTGTACTGGGGCTTATCGGAATAGGATTCTACATTAAACAAACCGATATCCCGGAAGGAAGATTTTATGTAGGCCTCGGCGTAGTAACCCTCGCTTTTATATTGATGCCTTTGTTTATTTACCATAGCTATAAAGACAAAGATTTGACGAAATACACCTATATCGTAAATCCAGAAAAGGAGGATGAAGAAGAGAAAGAGGATAAAAATGAGGACGTGAAAGAGAAAAAAGAAGAGGAATAATTAGAGTTTTATTCATTATCCCTCCTTCGGAAGCGATACACTGGAAATCTATTGTATCGCTGTCTAAGAAGAAAATCTATTACTTATTTTTTAAAGAAACCATGCTCGCAGGAACTAGATGATTCAACGTGCGTGGCAGTGCTATGTGGGAAACTTTGCGGAACGTGTATGTCACACGATACAATCGTTCGGGAACACGGGCTTTGTACTTTGTAACAATAGTACCCGTTTTAAACCGTATTAATCTTCCGTGATTGTTACGGGAAATTTTACAAGTCCTGAATTAGCACTTGAAGAGATTACAATTTCCTCATAGCAATATTCTACTTCCAATGTATAGCTGCCTGCTGTATCATTTGCTCTCGTAATCATTACAAACTCTCTTGTTTGACAGGTACATGGTTTTAAACAGTCTAAACTAATAAACCTATCAGGAACTATTTGTATTTTTTCTAAAGGATGAATCGTTGGACTCAGTACCACCTTGGTTATTCTTAAGCCGTTATAAGTAATGTCATTAAAATTATTACAAACTGTAAGATAAAAGACCTCCGTGTCATGTTCTTCTATTTGATCATTTGATCCATCGCCCCAATGAAATGAAAAACAAGGTTCTAAATTAAGTTGGCTTACAATTGCATGTTCTTTACAAATCTCCATAAATGGCTCAGGGCAATCCGCGTGAGATGTTATAGTATTAAATTTGTCCTTAGCTCTTACTATAAGTTCTTCATTTTGTTTTTCAGAATCTTCATTACATCCAACACATCCACAGTCACAATCTTCATTACAAAAACCTGCTATTAAATTGGGTAAACCTATATAACTTTTTGAATTAGAAGAAAGCACAACATAGGAACTATTAACGGAACAACCAGCGCCAATAATATTAGGATTTAGAATTGCTGCTAATGAATTTTGATTGTGTTTTGCAATATAAATTTTATTGTCCCTTCCTAATTGCAGCGCTCCACTAGTACTGTTTATATTTCCAACCACCGTTGGAGTTAAAGAACCTGTTAAATCAACTTGGTAAATAGGGCTACTACCCGAAAACTTGCTATAATATAATAGTTTGCTATTTGGAGAGAACTCTACACCATAGTTTGGACTTGAGGTATTAATTGTTAATAAGCCTCCCAAATTTACAACTCCAGTTGTCTTATTAAATGGATATACCAAAATATTATTATTGCTATAGTTAGCAATTGCCAATTTAAGTCCATCAGGGCTCGCTTTCATATATCCAATGTCAATTATCTGCTGATCCAACGGAGTATCTGAGATGAACTGAACGCCTAATGAATCCACAAGAAAAATTCTGACAATTCCATCTCCCGCCATAGTCCTTACCACTCCTTTCTGGAGAATAGTTATAATCCAAAAATCTTTACAATTTTCATGCTGAATAGCCGTGATTTTTTCAACAGGAGAAAATCCCGACGTACTAGGAAGCGTCATCAAGCCCGCAAGAGGAGTAAAAACCCATGTGTTAACATTTATTAATCCGCCATTAAAATGATTACTAGAACCAGTGGCTCCATCTGCAGTAAAAACATAATATTGGCTGTTATTTCCAGGATCTGGTACAATTATCGCAGATTGAGTAGAGGAACTATTCCCCAATAAACCAGTAGCTTTAATCGTATGTGTGTTGTCCCAAATAGTACGCCCATCAGTATAAAAAAGTAAAGCGCCATTCACATCAGAAATAGTCGCACAGCCTTCTATCGTACTAATAGAGCTGCCTGAAAACGCTGTAGGCGGTGACGTTGAGAAGTCCAACCCGCAATTTTGTCCAAAAACCCAATTGTTGTTAATCATAATTTCTATTTTTAAAGTTTCTTAATTTTTTGAGGCTAACTTTACTATTTACAGTTGTTAGCCATTCAAAAATAGATTGTTTTTAAGCATGTGAGAAGAACCAATGTATTATCCGTTTCTTTCACTTGATGACTGTTTAAATTCACCGCTTTAAAAAAATGATAAAAGGTATAAATTGTAGGATAATCGTTCGTGTTTACAGCTCCTAATTAATGGTATAAGAGAAGAGTGACAACATTACATTAACAAGCTAGACGTTTGTTCTTAAGTGATTTAGCCTTATGAACTTAATAACGACACTTTCGATTGTGTTGTTTATAAACAGGCTATCCCGCTGTTAGGCACGAGATACAATTGTACTGTAGCGAGAGTTCCGCTATGTAAGGAGACTTTGCGGAACAGAGTTCATTGAGAATTTCAAAAATGCTAAATTATAGCGAAACAAGAGGTTTTTCTTTAGTTCTTTTGTCTTACACAATATTGCGTAAACGTAGCGGACCTACCTCAATTTTATTAATTGGTAATTTGTACTTCTTCCACCTGCATTTTCTTTTTGTAAAATTCCTTTTTTTATTAAAAATTGAATATCTCGTAAAGCGGTATCTTGTGAGCATTTATTCATTTTCGCCCATTTTGAAGTCGTTAATTTCCCTGTAAAGCCATCCAATAGTTTATTAAGTATTCTTTTTTGTCTTTCGTTTTGAATCTCGGTTCCGAATTTGTTCCAAAATTTATGTTTATCTAAGACCTTATTCAAAACAGATTCAGATGATTTAATAGCATCCAGTAAGCAATTTAGAAACCAAATTAGCCAATCAGTAACATCTAAACTACTTTGTTGCGTTTTTTCTAGTATTTCATAATATGATTTTCGTTCTAATCTTATTTGTGATGACATACTGTAATACCGCTGTGGAATTCCATCTGCCCTAGCTAAAAGCATGTCTGTAATTGCTCTCGAGACCCTTCCGTTACCGTCTTCAAAAGGATGAATTGTGATAAACCAAAGATGTGCTATTCCTGCTTTAATTACAGGTTCCATTTTTTCGTTTGAGTTTATCCAATTCAAGAAGGATGCTATTTCCTTTTCTATCAATTCAGAACTTGGCGCTTCAAAATGCACTTTTTCTTTTCCTATTGCTCCTGAAACAACTTGCATTGGCCCCGTGCTGTCACTCCTCCAATCCCCCACTTTTATCTTATGCATGCCACCTCTCCCTGTTGGGAATAATGAAAAATGCCAATCAAATAATCTTTCTCTTGATAGTTGATTGTTAAATTTCTGTGTTGCATCAATTAGCATATCAACAACTCCATCTACATTTCTTTCGGAATAGACAGGGTTTTCAATTTGTAATCCCAATCTTTTTGCTAAAGACGATCTAACCTGTTCAACATCCAGTATTTCTCCTTCAATTTCTGAGGACTTTAATACATCGAGGGTTAAGGTTTCAAGTACTGCTTCATTTCTTAGACTAAACCCTAATGCTTCCATTTTACCTACAATTTTCCCTTGTAAGTTCCTGACTTCACTTAGTAAATGAATGAGTGATTTATCATCCCAATTAAAATTAGGCCAATTTTTATTTTGATATATATAGGGTTTAAACATTAATCTCCGCTTTATGTGCGGTAAATATATGGTTTATTCTCCGCATTCTGAAAATATTCTCATTATTATCTGCGGAGATTAAGGCGCTTATTCTCCGCATATCATGATCTTAGGTCTGCAGAAGGCAGCTAACCAAAACACCGAACTGGATTAAAAACAGTATGCTTAGCATTAAAAATAACACTCCTTTAATGACACCACTACGTCAGGAGACTTTGCGGAATAGGGCACTACTTCGCGTTTTGTCATTTACTGAAACTCTTTTTTAAACGTTGAATTCATGTCGGAATCCGATGGATAAAAAGAAAACGCAATGCTGTTATTCTTGGTTTTTAACCATTTTATAAAATCGATATAGTCAGCACTCGAAACAACAGTAGTGCATTTTAATTTCTTATTACTCAATCCGTCAGGGCTGTATATAATAACATTTAAACTTGTTTGTTTAAAACCGGTGATGTGTTGATATTCAGTTATATTTGAATAATTTATGAGCTCCATTTTTCGAGAAACACCTCTCAGAACAACAATATTACTTTCCGTAAAGCTGACCGAAGCATATTTTGATACCAATCGTATGATAAGAAATACCAACAATGAAATAAGTACGAGCCCTCCATAAAAAATAATTTCACTGTCATTGATCTTATAAATTAAATAACTTACCAATCCAACCTGAATGACTAAATAAAATATTTTGGTTATTAAATAGGAGGAATCTGTATGGTAGTTTTTCATTTTACTGATGTATTATAACGGATTTGGTTAGGAACTTTTTAGATGTTATAGTGTATGCTATACGAAATATTTTTGCGGGAGCGGGGGATTAAATAGGATGTAGCTGCTTAATGTTTTTTCATTTCGCTGATTTATTATAACGGATTTGGTTAAAAACTTTAAAGAAATCATACTGTATACCACACGAAACATTCGTGCGAGAACGGGGGTAACCAGTTTTTATTCAATTTCAGATCTTAAATTCTCAATTTCCGTACTCCAAAAGCTTGATTCGATGTAATAATTCGGATTCAACTCTTTAAATTCATTTTCTAATTTAGTCAAATGCTTTTCCGTGAACATTGATTCAAAAAACCCATCCTCTCCAAATTCCTTATTTATTTTTTCTATGAAGTTTCTGAAGAGCAAAATAGAAGAAGCTAATTCAGAAATGTTCTTATTCATATTTTCCATAAACTCAAACCCCTGTTCGTGGTCAAGTAAAACTAATTTATCATTATCAGATGAATCTATACAGATGGGGTTTCCGCTGTTATCAGAGCCAAATATCCAATAATTTTTGGCTTTGCAATCTAAATCATAGTCGTCATAATAACCTTGAATTGTATTGAATTCCCAATCATAACTCCTTAATCCAAATTCTAAAAAAGGTGCAGCGTCTTCTGGAAATCCAATTTTTAAAAATTCCTTTGTTCTTTCATTCAAACTGGACTTTTCAACTTGGTCACTCGGAAATTTAACCCATCTTTCAGAGTTATTAGCCTTCCAAAGTTTTTTAAATTCTATTGGGTTCATTTTTGTTTAGTCAAATTGATTACGACCTTTGGATATGTACAGTACGAATGAGAAAGCACGGACTTTCTAGCCTGTAATTAGCCAAAGTTTTTTGTTCTGTTAGATCTTTTTTATTCTAAAGCCAAATTAAAATTTTTAGCACTCATCGTTAAAAGCACTAAGCCCTGTATTTTCTATAGCTAGGTGCTGTAACCCATTTATTCTACTGAAAATGTAATTGTGTTAGTATATTTTACATTTATTTCTTTTCCATCTTTAATTCCAGGTTTCATATTTGGAAGTATACTTAAAACCCGTGAAGCTTCGTCATTTAGTATTCGTACAGAACCATTAGAATTAACATTTACAATCTCTCCCTTAATGTCAATTATAAATATTGTAGTAATCTTATGTTTTCCCGGAGCCAAACCTAAATCTGCGGCTAAATTTGAATTAAACTTTTGTACAATGTGACTCCGGATGCTCATGTTTACGCATTCTTTCAATTCTACTTTACTCATATTTTTATTGCATTCTGATGTTAATGGTATTTCCTCGACTTCCTCAAACGCAATTAATTCAGATTCGTTAATTTTGATGTTTTTATTAGGGTTTTTTTCAAGTATTACTTTTTCTTTTTTTGATTTCAGCTTTCTCGATGTCCCTTTTCCTCTTTCCATTAAAAATTCTCCAAGACCAAGTTTCAAAGCCAATTCCGTTTTTGTTAATTTTAGGATTATTAACACTACAAGATTCTCTTCTGAAATATTTAAATTAATTCCCTTAATATTTTTAGTTAATTCCCATTTTCCATTTACTTTTTCTCCCATTAGGTAAGCATCAAACTTTCCATTTGACTTAAAATTAAATGACATTTTATTGATAACTTCTGAATTTAGCATTTCAAGTCCCTCTTCATCAATTTGTTCTTTGTTGTAAGCATCTTTAAAAACCCAATTACCTATAATTAAATTTCTACTTTGTGAGTAATTATTAATTGTCACTACTAAAAGTGAAATAATTATAATTGTTTTTAATCTCATAATTTATTTGTTTTAATACCCGTAAACGACTGAAAAATAATGAGTTCAAGTCTCAGAAGTACTAATTTTATCTCAAACGGAATGTTTGTTTATATCTTGAATTTTATTATTACTCAATTACCTGAATTACTTATAT
>NVRM01000095.1 GCA_002400885.1 Flavobacteriaceae bacterium | reverse complement strand
ATGCTATTCGCCCCTACCCCAACATTGGGGTGAATTCGATTTGTGCTTCGGTGGATTGTAAAGGGAGACGCAAAGCATTGCGTCTCTACAGGATTTCGATTATATAGTATATATATAAGGAGTGATTCGCTTTTACTGCTGTATTAGGGCGAATGTGATCTGTTCTTAAAGAGGTACTGTAAAGCCCCAATATAAAGGAAGCATGGGAATCGAAATCATATAGAGACGTAGCATGCTACATCTCTACGGTACGGGATAATTGCACCCCCTACTCTTCTCCTTATATATAGGAAGACTTGAAATGACAATTGGTACGTGAATATAGGAAAAGTACGTGGTTGCGTTAGGGATAGCAGCGGTTACCCTGCAGTTTTTTTTATAATGGAGGAACGTAGTGGATCCACTATAAAAAAAGCGAAGCGTATGAGCGTATAGCCCGACCCTTGGGGAACGCCCAAAATTGGTTTAAGGAGATGTTACATTGTCAATATTACAATCCTTACTTTTCTAATACCTTTTTCAGGTAACTAATAGGTCATCACTTCCTTTTAATTATTTTAAAAATACAATCTAGACGAGGTCTGTCGCTTTTCAACTGCCTTTTCATCATTGCAGGGAAAGCAAGGGCCTGGGAATCTACGAACACATCACCCGTGGTATTGGTCTCCTATACAGTTACGGACATCCCTGTAAAACTAATCGTTTAAAATATTAATTTAAAAAGCCTTCCTTTAAATTAATATTTATCTTTGCACCTATATATAATGTGATTAGTTAAATGGAATTAAAACGATTGAATAAGGCTATTTCTGAAACTGGATATTGTTCTAGAAGAGCCGCTGACAAATTAATAGAAAATGGATCTGTTAAAGTTAACGGAAAACCGGTAGGACTTGGAGTAAAGGTAACACCTAGTGATTCCATAAGTATTCATGGGCAAATTATTACCGTTGAAGTGGAGCCTATATATTTAGCTTTTAACAAACCTGTTGGAATTACCTGTACTACAGATACTAAAATTAGACAAAATATCATTAGCTATATAAACCATCCTGAGCGTATTTTCCCTGTAGGAAGGTTAGATAAGCCGAGTGAAGGCCTTATTTTTATGACCAATGATGGTGATATTGTCAATAAGATACTACGGTCTAAAAACAATCACGAAAAGGAATATCTAGTTACTGTTAGTAAAAAGATTACCAATTCATTTATCAAAAAAATGGGCAACGGTGTCCCTGTTTTAGATACGGTATCTGACAAATGTTTGGTTACAAAAATAAATGATTTTACGTTTAACATCACCTTAACGCAAGGGTTAAACCGACAAATTAGACGTATGTGTACCTTTTTAGGCTACGAAGTCACCAAATTAAAACGCATTCGAATCATGAACATAGCCTTGGGTAATTTAAAGCCTGGTAGCTATCGAAGTTTCACAAGGACAGAATTAGAGGTACTTAATAAATCTATTTCTGGATCTAGCAAGACAGAAGAAGCTTCTAAGAGAAAACGTTAAAAATTACGATTGGCCGATGTCATTTCAAAAATGTCGGTCAATATTTGTGCTTCTACCTCGTCCATCTCTACTCCTTTACGTGCCATTACTAGTTTTACAGTTTCCAATACTTTATCTATTTGATAAGTGGTGAAACCTGCTGCACCTCCCCAACTAAAAGAAGGAATGTAATTTCTAGGGAAATTACTCCCGTATATATTGGCGCTTACTCCTACTACTGTTCCTGTATTAAACATGGTATTGATTCCACATTTGGAATGGTCTCCCATCATTAATCCACAAAACTGCAATCCTGTTTTAGCAAACCGTTTGGTTTCATAGTCCCATACTCTCACCTCAGCATAATTGTTTTTAAGATTGGAATTATTGGTGTCAGCTCCTAAATTACACCATTCACCTAAGACAGAGTTTCCTAAATACCCGTCGTGTCCTTTACTAGAATTCGCAAATAGCACTACATTATTTAGCTCTCCTCCTACTTTACACGAAGGTCCTAAAGTCGTCGCTCCGTATATTTTAGCTCCCATCTTTACCACAGCATTTTCATTCATAGCAAAGGGACCTCGAATTAAGGATCCTTCCATAATTAAAGCATCTTCACCTATATATATAGGTCCTTTTTCTGCATTTAACGAAGAAAAATGTACTGTTGCTCCAGGTTCGATAAAAATATTTTCAGGATTTATAGCATGAACACCTGCTGGAATTTTCTGGGATGTCCTATCTTCTGTCAAGTAATCAAAATCTTCTTGTAAGGCTTTCTCGTTTAGAGAAAAAATATCCCAAGAGTGTTGGATTTGAATCACATCGTCCTCAAATTCTATTTGCTCATAGGTTTCGAAATCAACTTCTTCCTGCTCTTCTGTGGTGTAAAAAGCAATCACTTCTTCTCCCTTAAAAACAGCTTGATTTTCTGATAAATTCTCTACCAATTCAATGAGGGCATCATTGGGTAAAAAAGAGGCATTTAACATCACATTTTGTTCCATCTCTATCATTGGATATTTATCTTCTAAATACGCCTCTGATAGTGTAGTGGTTGTAGTTCCTAGTCGTCTTTCCCATTTTTCGCGTATGGTGAGAATCCCTATGCGGATATCTGCCACAGGGCGCGTATAAGTGAATGGTAGTAAACTGTTTCGAACTGCTCCATCAAACAAAATGTAATTCATGCTGCTATTTTTAGGCAAATATACTTTTTTACACTAAATAATCAGCTGAAAACTTAGGAATACATTTTTGCTTTTCTCAATAGGGTGTCCAGACTATCGGCGGCATCAAAACAGGCCGATACCGTTTTTAATTCTGCACAGTACCTACTGTCTATTTTATGACCGCTACAGGTCATCATTCCAACATCTATTTTTTTGAATTTCACATCAATTTCAATACACTTTTTAAGCATACTTTCTATAGAGTCTTCTTGAGATGGGTCTATATTATTGGACAATAAAAATCCTCTTAGAAGATTGTCCAAAGAAAATTGTGCATTTTTACAAACAGAATAAGCAACGATATCTTCTTCTGGTTTAAATAATTCCTCGTTGGCTTGTTTCAATTTTTTTACGCCTTCTTTTAAAAAAGCGTCTGATCTTAATTTCATCATTGACATAACTATTAGCGTTATTATACTTTTTTGGGAATACTACCAACATAAAAAATCTCTGCTATCAATAGTCCTTCCTTATTCAAAAGGAGGCTGTCTTCTTTATTTTTTGTCTCGATAAAACAAAAAAATTACTCGTCCAAAGCAGTCATTCTAAAATACATTTGGTATCATTATATCGGTCATAAAAAAGACTCTTATAATACTGTATAAATTTACAAAAAAAAACGCTAGAAATTTAAATTTATAGCGTTTTTTAATTCTATGATACCTCGACGTATTCCTACTACATTGTTTTAAACATTTCTAGGCGTTCCCAACGAGTTTCTGACTCCTCTTGTGCGCGATCCAATAATTGCTTCGCTAATACAGGATTGTCCTTTACCACTCGTGTAAACCTAGTTTCGTTGTACATAAATTTACTTAACGGAGCTGTTGCTTCCTTACTGTCCAATTTAAATCTTTTCCCTTTAGGTGCTAATGGATTAAACCTAAACAATGGCCAATAACCAGTTTCTACAGCGATGGTTTGTTGTTTTGCTCCATATTTCAAGTCATATCCATGTTCTCCACAGTGAGAATATGCAATAATTAATGAAGGCCCTGGATATGCCTCCGCTTCTTGTATGGCTTTTAAGGACTGTAAATCTTTAGCTCCCATTGCAATTTGAGCTACATAAACATTTCCGTAAGAGATGGCTTGCATGGCTAAATTTTTCTTAGAACTACGTTTCCCTGAAATTGCAAATTTAGCACTTGCTCCTAATGGAGTGGCTTTAGACATTTGACCTCCAGTATTTGAATACACCTCTGTATCCATTACCAAAATATTGATATTCTCTCCTGATGCCAATACGTGATCTACACCGCCGTATCCGATATCATAAGCCCATCCGTCTCCTCCAAAGATCCAAACTGTTTTCTTACGCAAATATTCGATTAAGTTGGTTAATTTTTTAGCTTCTGGTAAATCTATCGTTGCAAGAATGTCTTTTAACTCATCTATTTGTGCAAATTTCAATTCTTTCGTCGCTTCATTATCTTCTGGATTATCCAACATCGCATTTACGAGTGCGCTACCGATTTTACTTTCTAATGATTTTAATAAACTAACAGCAATTTCTTGTTTTTTTGCCAACCCTAAGTGCAATCCTAGTCCAAACTCTGCATTGTCTTCAAACAATGAATTTGCCCAAGCTGGTCCACGACCAAATTTATTGGTTGTATAAGGAGTGGTAGGTAAGTTCCCTCCATAAATAGAAGAGCAGCCCGTTGCATTTGCAATGATCATACTATCTCCATATAATTGTGTAATCATTTTTATATAAGGTGTTTCACCACAACCAGAACATGCACCAGAGAATTCAAATAAAGGTTCTAGGAATTGTGATCCTTTTATAGAACCAATTTTCAACTCTTTACGATCATAGTTCGGTAAATCGATAAAGAAGTCCCAGTTTTTATCTTCTACTTCTTCTACGGCTACTTTATCTCTTAAATTAATTGCTTTTAAGCTCGGATCTTCTTTGTCAATTGCTGGACAAACTTGTACACATAAATCACATCCTGTACAATCCTGAGGAGAGACTTGTAATATGTACGAATCTTGTTCTTTACTAAATGGACGTCCGATGGCAGGAACTCTTTTTAAGTCCTGTGGAGCTGTAGCTAATAATTCGTTGTTTACAACTTTTGCACGGATTGCAGCATGCGGACAGATCGCCACACACTTGTTACATTGGGTACATAAATCTGCATCGTCCCACACAGGCACCATGTCTGCAATACCACGTTTTTCAAATTTCGTAGTTCCTGTAGGGAAGGTTCCATCTATAGGAAACGCACTTACGGGTAAGTCATCACCATTTCCAGCTAAAATAGTTCCTAGAATATCCTTCACAAAACTATCTGCATCTCCAACCATCATCGGAATTAGTCCTTTTTCGTTGGTTGTATGACGAGGGTATTCAACTTTTTCAAGGTTTTCTAATGATTTATCTACTGCATGGAAATTCATTTCAACCACCGCTTCTCCTTTATGAGAGTACGATTTTACAATAGCATCCTTAATTTTTTGGATCGCGGCCTTTTTTTCGATCACACCAGAAATCGCAAAGAAACAGGTTTGAAGTACGGTATTGGTACGTTTTCCTAATTTGGCTTCTTTCGCCACCTTTGTTGCATCCACTACATAAAAATCTAAATTTTTATTGATAATGGTTTGTTGCATCTCTTTTGGTAATTCTTTCCAAACCTTGTATTTATCAAATGGAGCATTTAACAAGAAAATACCGTCTTGTTTGGCGTGTTTTAGCACCTTGTATTTGTGCACAAAACTAAATTGATGACAAGCAATAAAATCGGCTTCATCAATTAAATACGTAGCATTAATTTTATCGGGACCAAAACGCAAGTGAGACACTGTTTGAGCTCCCGCTTTTTTAGAATCATAAACAAAATACCCTTGCACAAAATTGTCCGTAGTTTCTCCAATAATTTTAATAGAGTTTTTATTTGCTCCAACGGTCCCATCAGATCCTAAACCGTAGAACATACAGTTTTTGGTAGTACTTGCAGCAATAAAACGAGTATCATAGGTTAAACTTGTATGTGAAACATCATCATTAATACCTACTGTAAAATGATTCTTCGGAACTTCCGCATCCAATGCATCAAAAACCCCTTTCACCATGGCCGGGGTAAACTCTTTTGAAGACAATCCATAACGCCCTCCAACAATTGTAGGGAGCACCTCTCCGTTTTCAACCATTGCGTTTACAATATCCATATATAACGGATCTCCAATACTTCCAGGTTCTTTTGTACGATCCAATACTGAAATTTTATTTACAGATTTTGGCAACGCTGCGATATAATCTTTGATAGAGAATGGACGGTATAGGCGTACAAATAGCACTCCTACTTTTTCTCCATCGACGATCATGGTCTCAATAGCTTCCTGAACAGCTCCACTACCCGATCCCATAATAATAATTACTTTTTCTGCTTCTGGATGCCCTACGTAGTCAAATAAATTATAACGACGCCCCGTATGTTTGTAGAATTCATCCATCGTATCCTGAACGATTCCTGGTACTGCGGCATAATAACCGTTGGCAGCTTCACGTGCTTGGAAAAACACATCTGGATTCTGAGCGGTCCCTCTTAATTTAGGACTGTCTGGATCTAAGGATCGTTTTTTATGTTCCATAATCTTATCCTCTGGCATCATTGCTTTGATAATGTCATCGGTGATTCCATCGATTTTAGAAATCTCATGTGAGGTTCTAAAACCATCGAAAATATTTAAGAAAGGGATTCTTGTTTTTAAGGTAGCTACCTGAGTAATCAAAGCAAAATCTTGAGCCTCTTGTACAGAGTTCCCGAACAACATCGCAAAGCCAGTTTGACGCACTGCCATCACATCTGAGTGATCTCCAAAAATAGATAAGGCATGTGTAGCAAGCGTTCTTGCAGCAACATGAATTACACATGGCAATAACTCTCCTGCCATTTTATACATATTAGGAATCATTAACAACAAGCCTTGCGAAGCCGTAAAAGTAGTTGTCAATACTCCTGCTTGTAAAGATCCATGAACTGAACCTGCAGCACCACCTTCACTTTGTAACTCAACAATTGTCGGAACATTGTCCCATATATTCACTTGTCCGTTAGCACTATATACGTCTACATGTTCTCCCATTGGGGAAGCAGGAGTAATTGGATAAATCGCACAAACCTCGTTGGTTTTATGCGCGATTCGTGCCACCGCCTCGTTGGCATCACAAATCAATTTAGGGAAATCTTGTCTCATAAAATTACATTTAATTCTCTTAATTTGCAGTAACTTTGAATATACACCACCGTATTTGCAAATTCTTTATTTATTGCTAAAAAACTTAGCACTGTAAAATTAGAAGAACATGTCGTCCTTTTAAATGACATATATCATCAAAAACATCGTGAAACCTATTTAAAACCACTTAAAATAAAAACACTTACCGATTGACATACAGCAAGTTACAATTAAAAAACAATAACTCTTGGAATATACACAGCATTTAAAACAAGTTATATTTCTAAAAATCATGGAATACGAACAGGAATACACGTCTGTTTCACCTTTAAAATTTTAAGTCGTTTTTCTTGCGAAAAACCCGAAAAAAACCAATTTACCTCATCTATTTAATCAAATTATTCTTTTTTAGTTGAAGTATCTTAGCTCAACGGTTAAATAAATTTACAGATTTAAACAATTACGAATTCACTAAATCTTATAAATACATGAAGTTATGAGAGTTAGGCATTATTCTTGTGGCAGCGACATTGAGTTTAACTATTTGTTTTTTGTAATCTTTAGAATAAATCAACAATTAAGACTGTAGCTTATACCAATTAAAATTCCAAGTGACGGTTTAGAAATGGAAGGATAACCTAGCTATCGCTCCATTTCTAAACAAGACTAGAACGTAAAATAAACTTTTTATATCGGTCATTTTAGATTTTAATAGGTCTAACACAAATACGATAAAAAATAAACGTACCACACTCACTTCCTTCCCTTATATTTACCTGGATTTAMTGYWKCRYWAKMRMSAMKRWKTWTWYKWRSYYTKYYSWAAYWWGYTYWSWWARAWYCMWSWWTWMARYKRKYAWMMWMYACYWSRSAMRTASMAACTTCCYCGACTGTCATGGAAGCCCTCCTTCCTGCGGAGTTCCTATCTCACTCACCACTTATACACAAGTAAAAGACAGCCATAAGACATAGGCAGYCCAGCAACTCTCACCAACATAAATGTAGGWATAAGCTCAAAGTCATTCCTCATCATAAATGTATAACCACCCCNTAAACACATATGGATATTATCGAYTGCAGAGCTAGGTATATTTCCTTTTTCTGGTAGCGTTTTCCATTTAGGAAGTTAGGTRTTGATAGCATCACGTAATAATTCTTGTNTTTTAAAYACAGTCAGCTCCTAAATGAGYATTCATAAATCGTTGGTTTTCTGAAAACAATGGATCGTCCTTAGGAGCCCCTGTATCATTCAAAATCAATTTTTATAAAGCCTCCTCCCTATTTTATTCGAAAAAACAAAGCTGATGCTTCTGATATCTTTAATTTATAAGACAAATTTATTGTTATGTCCGTTTCACTTAATGCAAAAAACCTGTCGTTTACAATGGAAACTCCAAATCTTAGGCTCTTTATTAAAGGTATAGAAAAACTCAAGATTTGTGTACTCGGAGCGTTGTCCACTCCTAGCTGCAGATATATAAAACTGAAGGTTAACTACTTAACATTATCAACCTCTGCATAAGTAAGAATCAATAATGTTCCTATTAAAATTATATAAAGTAAAATTAGGAGGCTTACTAAGCGACTATTATAGTGCTCATTAAAAAAGCAAGGACTATCGTTTATTTTGAAATTGAATTCATGTACTGTAAGGTAACCGTTGTATTCCCTTATATTTTGATAGGTTATCAAAATATAACTGTAGAGACTACGTTGTTTTAGGTCGTAAACAAAAAGGTTGTTTTATCAACAATACGAGTATAATTGACCTCTGTTGTACTTAATATAGCTGTTTCAGCTATCGGATATAATAACTTGTACTTACGTCAAATCCAACCCTTGTGTTTACTACTAAAACTTTCTCTCTAACACTAATTTGTGCTTCCTATGTAATTTCAATAGTTAGAAAAACACCATCATCACTTCTATTCTAAATAAGAATATTACCTATCCCTATTTTATAGCTTTCGAAAATGTAAGTGTTAACACATTTTCAATAGCGACAACTCATGCACTGCACCCTAAAATAATGTACTTAAAAACAGGATGCGTCAATGAAGCTACAAAACTAACTTTTATAATTCTTTATTAAAAATAAACGTTCTGAACGACCTATTTATGTTGTGAACGACATGAATTACAAAAAACATACAGCAACTCTTTAGTGAAAAATCCTATTTCTATTCTTTTAGACAAAAAAGACCCTGTCTAAAACTAAATGTTATTACACTACTTTACCTAGTGAAAATTACCTGGTTTTTTCAAAACAAAAAGGACTAAACATTGCTGCTTAGTCCTTTTTATACTGCTATATTTTACTTTTCTTATACTTCTAAAACTGAAATTTTAATATAAATTCCATCGAGTTGGCATCAATAGCACTTGCAAGTTTTGAGACTGTGATGTCGTAGGCTATTCCAAA
>NVRM01000094.1 GCA_002400885.1 Flavobacteriaceae bacterium | reverse complement strand
ACTTATTTCGCTTTGCATATTCTGCTTAGCGAGTGCAAATATAGGTTGTTTTATTTGTTCTGCAAGGGGGAATTTTGATTATTTTTATTGGGGCGAATTGTAATTCGCCCTTACGCGTTCTTATGGGTTGATATTGGGTATATTGGAGAGGGTAATTATTTTTGGAATTATTACTGGAATGAATTCTGATTCGCTTTTACTGCTGTATTAGTACGAATGCTATTCGCCCCTACCCCAACATTGGGATGGATTGTCACTGGGATACGCATTGCATTGCGTCTATACTGGGAGATATTTTTAAAATCTGAATTCAGCTTGAAATATGCGGTATTTATAAGGAGATACGCAGTATTTCGTCTGAATAGATAATAATACTTAGAAACGCTATGGTCACGTGCTAGGCTGGTACCTGGATAATAGGATGACGCTATTTGTATATAATTAGGATTCGTCTTAAGAACGATGTAATAAAGGCAGATATATAAAGGAAAAACTAAAATAAAAACCATGTAGAGACGCAATGCATTGCGTCTCTACGGTAAGAACGAATACAATTCGTTCTTACCGTAAAAAACATTCTATCAAAAAGGTCGCCAATTGGCGACCTTTTATATTTATACCCTTAAACGCGACCTACATCACTTTACAAAAAACCTTTATTACATCCTGCTTTGATAAGTGTATAAATCGTAGTAGCGCCCTTGAGCTTTGATTAATTGTTCATGTCTCCCTCGTTCTACAATCTTACCGTCTTCTATTACTAGAATTTGATCGGCTTGTTGGATGGTCGTAAGTCTGTGAGCAATAACAAATGTGGTTCTATTTTTCATTAGAATACTTAAACTCTTTTGAATATAAGATTCACTTTCCGTATCTAGGTTCGAAGTTGCCTCATCTAATATTATAATTTTAGGATCGGCTAATAATGCTCGTGCGATAGAGATACGCTGACGTTGCCCTCCGGACAACTTAACGCCACGCTCACCTATAACTGTTTCTAATCCTTCTTCAAACTTATCGGTAAATTCATTTACATAGGCACCTTTTACAGCTTCTATCAGCTTCTCTTCAGAAGCACTTGGATTGGCAAATAATATATTTTCTCTAATCGTTCCTTCATATAAAAAATCGTCTTGTAACACCACTCCTAACTTACTCCTAAAGCTATTTAAATTTACAGTGGATAAATCCACACCGTCTAGGGTAATTGTTCCTTTAACAGGGTTTAAAAATGTAGCAACAAGCCCTGCAATTGTAGATTTTCCAGATCCAGAAGACCCAACTAATGCAGTTACAGTCCCTTTGGGTGCTTCAAAAGATATTTCATGTAATACTTCCTTCTTATTTTCGTAACTAAAGGATACATTTTCAAATTTCACATCACCACAAACATCATTTAAAACAACTTTACGCACAGTAGGATCATCTTCTTCTTCCATTTGCATTAGCTCCTCTGTCCTGTCTAATCCTGCCAATGCTTCGGTCAATTGACTTCCCACATTACTCATTTGAACAATTGGTGCAATCATAAAACCAAGCAATAAGGTAAACTTAAGAAAATCTCCTAAAGACATCGAACCTTCCATCATATAATATCCTCCGATCCCCATAATTCCAGCCGAAGCTAGACCTAATAAAAAAGTAGAGGAACTCGTAATAACAGCTGTAGCGGTTAAACTCTTTTTTACGTTGATAAATAACCTATGAACACCATCTTCAAAATTAGCATTCTCTTGATCCTCAGCATTAAATCCTTTTATAACTCTGATACCGTTTAGAGTTTCGGTCAATCTTCCCTTTACCTCTGCACTTATTTTACCTCTTGCTCTAAAGATTGGGCGTATAATTTTAAATGCTTTTAACGCCACCACTGCAAAAACAGCCACTGGTAACAAGACAAATAATGTCATTAAAGCATTTATTTTTATCAAAATAATTAGGGAAACTATAGCGGTAAAAGTACCTCCTATTAATTGAACTAATCCAGTACCTACAAGATTCCGTACCCCTTCTACATCCGTCATCACTCTAGAAACTAATGCTCCTGATTTATTATTATCAAAAAAACTGATGGGTAATTTCATTAATTTCTGCTGTACTTTTGCTCTCAATTGTGATATTAATCGTTGCGCTTCTACACTAAGTAAACGTGTAATTGCAAAAGAACTCAAGGCCTGAATTAAAATAGCGGAACACACAAAAACCAACAAATTAATTAATGATTGCATGTCTTTAGATGGTATAACATCATCTATCAAATCTTTACTTGCCAAAGGGAGCACTAACCCAGCTAAACTCCTAATTATGATTAAAATTAACCCTAAAAAAAGAATTTTCCTTCTTGGCCAAATAAATTCTTTAAATGCCCACACAAACGAAACTTTGTTTTTTTCCATGGGTCAAATATAGGTTAAAAAGGTGATAAGTGATAAATGGATGAGTTTTGAATACTGTGTTAAAAAAGTTGTGTCAATGAAGACTTGAAAATTTACCTCATATAAATCTAATTAAAAAAAATCTTTCAATTGACACAACCTAAACACTCTTAAAACTCATAAACTCCATAACAATAATAAACTCCAATAAAACGGAATTTAAGCATACAATCAAAAGTCTGAATGCATACTATTGCAATTTGACTCTAAGATATACTATTTACGCATATACGCAGAAACAATTCCAATCAAAAAAACAATACGACTTCCAACAACAAACAAACTTACTGACCTTCAGTCACCTACATCTGTTTCTGCTTTTACTTATAATCTAAAGGACAAACAAAGGTTACTTTTACAACATACCCTCTGAATTTAAACACTAATAATTTAACTGTTAAATCATTAGATTAACGTTTTTAATTAGTCTATTAATTTCTATTTCGAAAAATTATCGCAAAAAAAGAGGCTGCTAAAAATCTCTTTTCAGCAGCCTCTTTACAGTATAAAAACTCTTAGTCTAGCACCTCGGGGTTTAAAATAACAAACTCTGTACGCCTGTTTAATTGATGTTCTGTTTTCGAACATCTCACTCCGTTTGAACAATGATTTGTCAGTACTTTTTCTCCGTAACCCTGTCCCGTAATTCTATCTAAGGAAATACCATGACTTACGATATATCTAACTGTAGATGAAGCCCTAAGAGAGGACAACTTAATATTATAAAGGTCATTCCCTCTCGCATCCGTATGAGAGCCAGTCTCAATAATTAATGCTGGATATTTTTTCATTATCGAAATAACTTTATTTAACTCAATCCTTGCGTCTTTTCTGATTTTAAACTCATCAAAATCAAAATAAATAGGATTTATATTTACCAATAGTTTATCTCCTACATTTACAAATTCATCCATTTCCAAGCTTAAATTCACAACTATCCCATGTACATCCGTGGCCGAAAAAGATTTCTCTGCCTTTCTATATGGTTTTTTCACTGCAGTTATATGATAGTTTTTCTCACAAGAAATGGTAAAACTATATTTCCCTTCTCTATCAGATTTCACTTGTTTTATGGTGTCACCATGTTCTCCTTTCAAGGTTACTAATGCATCGACTACAGGATTAAAGGTTCTTTTATCTATCACTTTTCCCTTTACATATTGTTCACATACTACTACTGCTGGTGGAGTTTCTTCAAAGTAATAGATATCGTCATTCCCTTTACCTCCTAGCCTATTACTAGAAAAATAACCTGACTTCATTTCCGTTCCTTCATTTGTTTGAATCAATGAAAAATCGTCCGCAGCACTATTTAAAGGAATCCCTACACTTCTAATGTTTTCAAAACCTCCATTTACTATTTCTGCTTTGTAAATATCGAGCCCTCCTAAGTTATTTTGATGGCCATTTGATGAAAAATAGAGTACACCATTATTAATCACTGGAAACATTTCACGACTAGAAGTATTCACACCTTCTCCCAAATTTATAGGCTCTCCAAAACTTCCGTTTTCTAAAACCTCTACTTTCCATAAATCAGTTTCACCAATACCTCCTGGCATATCCGACGTAAAATACAATATTGTTTCATCCTCATTAAGAGCAGGATGACCAACGGAGTAACTATCTTTATTAAACGGAAGTTCTTCCAAACCATCCCATTTCCCATCCTCTCCTAATATCGCTCTAAATATTTTAAGATTATTCACCCCTTTTTTATCTCGACGTTTTTTTCCATTTAAAATATTATTTCTAGTGAAATAAACAGTTTTCCCATCTGACGTAAATACGGCATTAGACTCATGCATGCTCGAGTTGATTTTACGTGACAGAGGTTCCAATTCACCAACAAGGGATTCTTTGTCCATTTCACCAAGGAATAAATTCAAATAAGGTTCGTTATTTGTTTTCCATTTTTTACCCCCTCCTTTTGAAGAAGCAAAAACTACCTTTCCATCTGCAGTGAACGAAAGTCCAAAATCAGAATATTTAGTATTGGTTGATAAATTTCTGATATCGTACTTACTATTTTCTTGCGCGAGCATTACTGTACAGAACAATACCGCAAAATAAAGGAATATATATTTTTTCATAATTGTTTTTTTTAAAAGAATCTTGGACTCCGTACTTCCATACGACGTACATCATATAATAACATAATTTCGTGAGAGCCATTATTAAAGTCTCCGAAATCACTTAAAGTATAATCATAAGCATAGCCTAAACGAAGATCTGGATTTATATTAAATCCTATCATTGCACTAATAGAATCATCTAACCTATAAGACACTCCTAGTTCTAGTTTGTCATTTATTAAGACGTTTAATGATAAATCAATGGAAACAGGTGCTCCAATAGCTGCTTTCACCAAGGTTGATGGTTTTAAATCCAAACTTTCACTTAATTCAAATACATAACCAGTTGTTAGAAAATAATGCGCCGTCTCACTCGCATTACTTGTATACCCTTTTTTTGTTTTGTAATATTTAGATTTCAAAAAATTGGGTACTGACAGTCCTAAGTAATAATTCTGGGTGTAATAAAACATCCCAACACCAAAATTTGGTGAAAAACGATTTGCTTCAGTGTTACTTAACAATTTATCTTCTGCATCTAAAGTAGACAACATTCCTCTATTAATAATATGAGAGGTAGCCCCTGCTTTTAACCCAAAGGCTAATTTTCCTCGATTCGAAGTATTCAATGTATATGAAAAGTCCACATAAGCATTGGTTTCTTTAACGGGCCCAAGTTGATCGTACACTATAGAGAGTCCTAGCCCTACATTTTTTTTAAACGGAGAATGTATGGAAAATGTAGCCGTTTCTGGTGCTCCCTCTATTCCTACCCACTGGGTCCTTCCTAGCATGTTTAAACTTAAGGTTTCTCTTGCTCCTGCATAGGCAGGATTCATCACATTCATATGATACATATACTGCGTCGCCTGAATGTCTTGCTGACTGTATAGAGCACTCCCTAACAATAGCAATAGTCCTAAACTTATTTTTTGAATTTTCATTTCAATTTTTGTTTTTATTTCAATTTAATATGTCACAAATACCCTGTTAAACTTAGATATAGCCATCCGTATCATTAATAGTCGAACACAAAACTACAGGCTACTGAACTCACAATTTCACCCGAACTAATAGTCAATTTTCTATGTAATTACTACCCCTTAAATTTGGTTCAATACGGGGTTTACCATCGTATTTATAATCGTACACTTTAATTCCTAATTCATATAAATTATCATTCTAATTGCCTGCACCAAATTAAATCAATGGTTCCTAAACAACCAGCCGTTCGATCAGCTACCCATGTCCGGACAAGTCTTTTTATAACCGTTCCTATAACCTCGAAAGCAAGAAAAATAGCACTCTTCTCATCTTGTGTAAATGATAAATACTCATTTCCAACTTCCTTATTGGAGTGACCATTTATCGTTAAGTCTACACTCGTATTAACATCTCTTTTAGTACCATCAACAGTAAAACATATAGGTTTTTTCATCCTCATTACGTTTAAGTCTATCCACGAGTAGCTACTTGTAAAGTTCAAATAAACGTTCCCGTATTCCCTACCTAAACAGAGCTTTTTCTTCTCCTTTTCAAAATCTGAAAGAACTCTGTCATAAATGATCATTTCTGTAATTTTAGAATTATGTCTTTTTTTTTGTTTCTATTCTCGAGAATCCTTTTTTGAGGAAAAATAAATTCACCTCCGGAAATAGCTACTGGATTTACGAAAGTATCGTCATTAAATAGTTGCACCTCCTGAACCTCCTCGTAAAACCCTAGAGCATACAGCCTTAGTTCTTTCGCGTCATAGCCTTGAAAGTAATATTTATGACTACTCGTTGATTTTTTTTCTAAACACATTCGAAATTCTTTTCTTCCTATCGTGTTTTTTAGTTTAAGAAGTAGCCCTGAAATATTATTATCATTTAAGTTAGAAGTATTTAACCCCAATTTAAAACTGGTATTTATAGGGAACAGAACACCTATAGCTCCATCAATAACTACTTGCCCATAAGAGACAGTCGTACTTATTAAAGTAACTAATAACGTTTTAAATAAACGCTTACACCCAAAAGTGATGTTTTTTAAGATATTCATAGCAATAGGGAATAAAAAAAATCATTCCATCTTTAGTTTCAATGTAAAACGATGGTGATTTTTCCGGTTTCAATAGTAAATTAAGCGTATTTTTCAACCACTATTAAATAAAAGGAAGTATCCTTCCGTATATGGGCTAATTTTCGTCAAAAAGAGAACATTTGCATAACCCTTGTTAAATCAATAACATACCTAATAAAACGATTTCATCTGCAAAAAAAAGACATCTACTTAACCTCTAAAACAATTGTTAGTTTTAAAATTCAATTATTCATTAGAGTCTTAAAAAGACTCTAAAAAAAGTCATTAGATATTTCTAATAACTTTTTTTGATTGTAGCACATCATTCTTTAGTCCAGCAGGAATATCCATCCTGTTTTAACAGGTGTGGTAGTATCATTAAAATCAAGTATGTAAAAATAGGTTCCATTTGGCACTAGTTCTGTCCGTCTAGTAGTCATTCTTCCAACTGATTTACCATCCCACCATACAGGCTCTTGATGTCTATTTCCATTGTGTTTATACACAAAAACAATATTTCCATATCTATTGTAAATTGTTAGTTTAAATCGAGGATATAATCGTTGAATCCCTTCTATTTTGAAGACATCATTTTTCCCATCATCGTTTGGTGTGAAAGTATTCGGAATACTAGAAATAAACTCTTCTTTCACTTTGCTATCTTGGTCTCCAAATTCATTTGGAAGTCCATCAACGGCATCAAGGATACCATCACCATCACTATCATATCCATCCACAATACCATCACCATTTACATCTTGAAATACCGTTAAGTTTGAATTATTAACTTGTAACACATCTGGAATCCCATCATTATTAGCATCTGGCAATGTTATTCCCGTATATAAATCTCCTTCTATATCGACTAAGCCATTTCCATCAAGGTCAAGCATTCCACTTTCATTAATATCGTTTAGCCCATCGTTATCAGAATCTAAATCACGATAATCTGGTAGCCCATCACCATCTGTATCAGGAATTGGCACTAAGTCTCCTCCCATAGTATCATCAATAAAATCAAAGGCTCCATTCCTATTAACATCTTCAAAGACCTCATCAATTCTTCCGTCAGAATTCACATCTAAAGCAGGATCTAAACCACTTTCTATTAAATCCGAAATTCCATCGTTGTCTGAATCTACATCCTGATAATCTGGAATTCCATCACCATCGGTATCCAAACTAGGATCAGCACCTTCAATACGGTCTAAAATCCCATCATTATCAGCGTCAATATCCAACCAATCTGGAAGACCATCTCCATCTGTATCTCCATTTCCTGTAGCAGTTGCTTTTTCCACTTCGTCAGGAATACCATCATTATCATCATCATCGTCTAAAATATCCGGCACCCCATCACCATCACTATCTCTTCCGCAAATCATACCTGATACGCCAATTTCAAAATCTTCACAACCTTCAAAAATTACTGAAATTCTAATACTGACACCACTTGGAATATTATAAATAATGCCCTCTCCAATAACACCCGCAGTAGTGGATATCACAGCCCCTTCCTCTTTCGTAAAGAAAACTTCGTATGTTTCTCCTCCTTCTTTCGAACAAGACGCACCTAGTATACTAATTTTTGATGATTCACATATATCGATGCAGTCTATAGGACTTACTACCGTGACTTTAACTTCACATTTACCAATAGTGGCTCTAATAATTACATCTGTCCCTACAGGTATTTTCGTAATCGTATTAGATGCTGTATCCAACTGACCATCTGTCACTGAAATATCTATAGAATCCGTCACATAAATCACACTATAATACCTACTATCTGACTCACAACTTATCTCTCCTATCAATAGTTCTGGAGAGGATAAATTTTCCGTAATAATTACTATATCCGAAACAGAACATCCATTGTCTGTATCGGTTACTGTTAATKYATACGTTCCTTTTTTATCGATACTCGGCGTCAATGTTGTTGCTCCTGAAACGATATTCCCATCTGAAGTAGTCCAAGCATAAGTCAATACCTTATCAACATTTGTAGAACTTGAAACTCCATTCAAGGTCAAACTTGTTGTAGTACAAGTCAATTCTGCAGTCGCTCCTGCTTCTGCCGTTGGCTGTACAATATCTTCCGTAATAATTACTGTATCAGAAATAGAACATCCATTGTCTGTATCGGTTACTGTTAATGTATACGTTCCTTTTTTATCGATATTTGGAGTCAATGTTGTTGCTCCTGAAACGATATTTCCGTCTGAAGTAGCCCAAGCGTATCTCAATTCCTTATTATCATTTTTAGAACTAGCCTCACCATTCAAGGTCAAACTTGTTATAGTACAAGTCAGTTCTGCAGTGGTACCTGCTTCCACTGTTGGCTGTAGAATATCATCTGTAATAATTACCGAATCTGAAATAAAACATCCATTGTCTGTATCAGTTACTGTTAATTCATACGTTCCTATTTTATCGATGTATGGTGTTAAAGTTGTTGCTCCTGAAATGATATTTCCATCTGAGGTAGTCCAAGCATAAGTCAATACCTTATCTACATTTGCTGATGTAGTAACTCCATTCAATGTCAAACTTCTTGTAGTACAAGTCAGTTCTGCATTGCCCCCTGCTTCCACTGTTGGGTTTATAATATCTTCTGTAATAATTACCGAATCTGAAATGGAACATCCATTATCTGTATCGGTTACTGTTAATTCATACGTTCCTTTTTGGTCAATGCTCGGCGTCAATGTTGTTGCTCCTGAAACAATGTTTCCATCCTCTGTTGTCCAAGCATAAGTCAATACCTTATTGTCATTTATAGAACTAGCCTCACCATTCAAGATCAAGCTTCTTATTGTACAAGTTAGTTCTGCAGTGGCTCCTGCTTCCGATGTTGGCTGCTCAATATCTTCCGTAATAATTACTGTATCTGAAATAGAACATCCATTGTC
>NVRM01000093.1 GCA_002400885.1 Flavobacteriaceae bacterium | reverse complement strand
CTATAAAATCAGTCGTAAAATCGTTGTTCATCAGTTCTAGTATTAGACTACAAAAAACGACTTTTTTAAATTAAGACCCAACTTTTGTTCTTGATCCCACATTTACCCCCTTACACTTCTTCAATTTCACAAGACTAAACAACGTCATTACAGCCCCCTATGTAAGTTTTGCATTCTCCGTCGACAAACATACTAGCAGCTCCCAATACAGCCTGTTTTAAATCCCATGATTACACTATAAATCGTGCTTTTTATTTCATTTCGTAAACGGTATAAACATTTATTGCTACATTTATAAAATAAAAGAAGAAAACAGCCATGCAAAAAACATATTACGACCCCAAAGATTTAAAGAAATTTGGAAATATTTCTAATTGGAGTAAAGAATTAGGAGCAAAATTTTTTGAATGGTATGGAAAGGTTTTTGAAGAGGGCGCACTAACTGCACGTGAAAAATCTTTGATCGCCATTGCTGTATCTCATACGATACAATGTCCTTATTGCATAGACGCCTATACTCAGGACAGCCTAAAACGTGGGATTGAAAAAGAAGAATTGATGGAAGCCATTCATGTTGCAGCGGCCATAAGAGGAGGTGCCTCTTTAGTCCACGGGGTACAAATGATGGATAAATACGAAAAACTAAGCATGTAATCATGTCTATTAAATCCTTAATTGCGGAACAAAATAAATTCTCTGACCCTAAAACACAGTTAGATTTTTTAACCAATGGTATTTTTAAAAATGGGGAACTCCCCACTTTTGAAGAAACATTAACCACGCACAAGCTCGGTTCATTAAGCCCTACAAACTTGGAGATTTTCCAAGTAAACTTAGGTTATATGTGTAATCAAGTATGCGCACATTGCCATGTAGACGCGGGTCCAGACCGTAAAGAAATCATGACAAAAGAAACCATGCAGTTATGTTTGGACACTATAAAAATAGCTGGAGCCACGACATTAGATTTAACTGGAGGTGCTCCAGAAATGAATCCTAATTTTAGATGGTTTGTCGAAGAAGCTAGTAAAATAGGAATCGCAGACTTTATCGTCCGCTCTAACCTGACCATATTTCTAGCAAATAAAAAATACAACGACCTTCCTGAATTCTTTAAAAAACACAACATACATGTGGTTAGTTCCTTGCCCTTTTATAAAAAAGAAAGCACTGACAAACAACGTGGAGATGGTGTTTTTGACAAGTCCATAAAAGCCTTGCAAATGCTAAACGCCGTCGGATATGGAAAAGGAAAATTAAAACTAGATTTGGTCTACAATCCCGCTGGCGCCTTTTTACCTGACGATCAGAAAGGCTTGGAAAGAGATTTTAAAAAAGCATTAAAAACTGATTTCAATATAGATTTCAATCAATTATTTGCCATTACAAATTTGCCCATTAGTCGATTTTTGGACTATCTGATCCGAACGGACAACTACGAAGATTATATGGAATCTCTCGTGGATGCTTTTAATCCACAAGCGGTTGCAAATGTGATGTGTAAAAACACCCTATCTGTAAGTTGGGACGGCTATTTATTTGATTGCGACTTTAACCAAATGCTACAATTGCCCGTAGCTGCTAATTCCAAACATTTAAAAGACTTTAATTTGGCGATTTTAAACAAGCGAACCATTGTAATTTCCCAGCATTGCTACGGATGTACAGCAGGGGCAGGATCAAGCTGTCAAGGAAGCACGACCTAAATACCATGAAAAAATCACTTTACATCATCCTTTTTATCTCCTCCATTGTTTTTTCTCAAAACACAGAAAAGCAATTGGATAGTTTATTATATGAACTTTTAAGTTTTGACGTTCCACTGATTAAAGTAAGTCCACATATAAACCTAGATCACTATTTACTTTTAGACAGCCGAGAACCGAATGAATTTGCAGTAAGTCACATTAAAAACGCGTTGAATGTCGGATATAATAATTTTGATTTAAACACATTTACCCAACAAATACCAGATAAAAATACAGCGATCATCATTTACTGTTCTATCGGTTACCGAAGTGAAAAAGTAGGCTTACAATTGATACATGCCGGATATAGTAATGTTAAAAACTTGTATGGCGGAATTTTTTCTTGGATCAATGCACGGCATCTCATCGTAGACAAACACAATAATCAAACAGTAGACATACACACTTACTCAAAAGAATGGAGCCAATGGGTATGTTTTGGAAATAAAATTTATGCAACAGAATAATGCTTTAATAATTTTCACCCGTGATGCCGTTTTAGGCAAGGTAAAAACACGTTTAGCCAAAGAATTAGGAGACGTCGCAACCTTGAAAATTTACAAAAGACTCCTAGAACACACAAAAGAAGTTAGTAGAGACATCCAAGCCACTAAATTTATTTTCTATACAGACAGCATAAATACCAACGATTTATGGACGACAGCATATCATAAAAAAGAACAAAAAGGAAGTGACATAGGGCTTAGAATGTACAATGCCATCCAAGAAATTTTAAACCTTGGCTATAAAAAGGTGGTACTCATAGGAAGTGACAATATGGAAATCACGCAGACGATCATAGAAGAAGCATTTGAAAAATTAGAAAACTATAAGTATGTATTGGGCCCCGCATTGGATGGCGGTTATTATTTAATAGGGAGCAAAACCAATGATAAAAAATTATTTTTAAACAAAGAATGGAGTACTTCTACCGTGCTAGAAAACACCTTAAACGATCTTAAAAATGTTCCTTATCATTTATTAAAAACATTAAATGATATAGACACCATACATGATTTAGAAAGTTCAATACAACTAAAAACCTATTTAAAAAGAAAAACCCAATGATGAATAAACTACAAGAAACCGTCGATTTTTTAACATCAAAAGGCCTTATAAACCCAGAAATAGCGATTGTTTTAGGGACAGGACTAGGAAAACTTACGGAACACATCAGCAATGCCATCAGCATTGATTATGCAGACATACCGCACTTCCCTGTAGCAACGGTCGAATTTCATTCTGGAAAATTAATTTACGGAACCTTGGGAGGTAAAAAAGTAATTGTAATGCAAGGACGTTTTCATTTATACGAAGGCTATTCTTTAGAGCAAATTACCTACCCTATTCGAGTTTTTAAATTACTAAATGCCAAAGCATTGTTAGTTTCCAATGCCGCAGGTGCTATCAATTTAGACTTTAAAAAAGGGAATTTAATGTTGATAGACGATCATATAAATCTACAAGGAGGCTCCCCATTGGCAGGAAAAAACCTAGACAGTCTCGGAGAACGATTCACAGACATGTCCGCTCCATATTGCAGCAAACTAAACGCTCAATTAATAGCCATCGCTAAGGAACAAGGCACCACATTACACGTAGGAGTTTACGCATCGGTCGTAGGACCTCAACTAGAAACACGTGCGGAATATCGCTATTTAAAAATCATAGGAGCCGATGCCGTAGGAATGTCCACAGTCCCAGAAATCATTGTAGCTAATCATATGCATTTACCTTGCATCGCTATTTCTGTATTAACGGACGAATGCGATCCTAACGATTTAAAACCCGTTAATATTTCTGAGATCATTGCCTTGGCCAACAAAGCAGAACCTCAACTGATTCGATTATTTACCGAATTAATTACACAAATTAAAACAACACAACCATGTCATATTTAGAAGCAACAAATAATTTATATAAGGACGCCGCATTGACTCCAGACGAAGGACTCTGCTGCACCACAAGCCCGGTTTGGCAGTTTCCAGAACTAGAAATCCCCCAAATAATGCTAGAGATGAATTATGGCTGTGGAAGTACCGTAAATCCAAGAGACCTTGTAAACAACCCGAAAATATTATATGTAGGTGTTGGAGGAGGCATGGAACTATTACAATTCTCCTATTTTTCTAGACAAAAAGAAGGCGTGATAGGCATAGATGTAGTGGATGAAATGCTAGAAGCTTCTCGAAAAAACTGTATAGAAGCAGCGGATAAAAATAGTTGGTTTGAACCTGATTTTATCAGTTTAAAAAAAGGAGACGCTTTAAATTTACCTGTTGCTGATGAAAGCATTGACGTAGCAGCACAAAATTGTTTGTTTAATATTTTTAAAATCGATGATTTACACAAAGCGCTTAAAGAAATGTACCGTGTTTTAAAGCCTGGAGGAAGGTTGGTCATGTCGGATCCTACTTGTGAAGATGAAATGAGTGATGCTTTAAGAAACGACGATAAACTAAGAGCACTTTGCCTAAGTGGAGCCATTCCTATTAAAGAATATATAAAAGCATTGACGGACGTAGGCTTTGCAACCATAGAAATCAGAGCGAGACGTGCCTATAGAATTTTGACACCTAACCATTACAACACCGATAAAAACATCTTTATTGAAAGCATCGAAGTCTGTGCTATAAAAGACCCAATGCCAAGTGATGGCCCTTGTGTTTTTACAGGTAAAACTGCCATTTATTATGGAAATGACGCTCATTTTGACGATCAAAACGGACATGTATTATTACAAAACCAGCCGATTGCTATTTGTGACAAGACCGCCCAAGACCTCAACAATTTAAAAAGAGATGATATTTTTATTTCGGAATCCACCTTTCATTATGATGGAGGCGGCTGTTGCTAAACAATAAAACATACGCATGGAAAAATACAGTCAATTATTTACAGAAGCAAGCAAAGGATACTGGAACTACCTCAGTTATGAAATAACACATCCAAGAATGGATAATTATTTTTACATCCTCATTGCAATATCTTTGATTGTATGGGGATTAGAAATCGTATTTCCATGGAGAAAAAAACAATCCATTTTCAGAAAGGATTTCTGGCTGGATTGTTTTTATATGTTTTTCAACTTCTTTATTTTTAATTTGATTGTCTTTATAGGACTGTCTTCCATCACAGAAACCTTACTTTTAGAAGGACTCAATAGTCTGGGCATTGATCTAAAAAACCTACAGGTAATAGATTTAGGCAGTACTCTTTTTCCTTATAACTTGATCTTCTTTTTTATCATTACAGATTTTATACAATGGTTAACGCATATAGCACTTCATAAGAGTACGTTTTTGTGGCAGTTTCATAAAGTACACCATTCCGTAAAAGAAATGGGCTTTGCTGCTCATCTACGGTATCACTGGGCAGAAACACTCGTTTACAAAACTACCCTATACATTCCACTCGCAATTATTGGAGGTTTTAATGTGGATCAAGTGATATTTGTACATGTAATAGCCATCAGTATAGGACATTTAAACCATGCCAATTTCAGCCTCAATTTAGGCCCTTTTAAATACCTATTTAACAATGCCAAAATGCATATTTGGCATCATGTAAAAGAACTACCTTCCAACAGAAAAAGCGGCATAAACTATGGGATATCCTTAAGTATTTGGGATTATATTTTTAGAACAGCCTATATCCCAAAAGATGGAAAAGACATTGTACTTGGATTTAATGATGATGAAAAGTTCCCGAAAAGTTTTATGGGGCAAGAATTCTATCCATTAGGAAGCAACAAACAATCCTAAATAACAGCATCCATTTAAAAATACTGTCCTATTCCAAAAACAAGTCCACGGCTTGCATTTTTAGAAATACCAATTCCATAATCGATCCTAAAAACAGCATTAAAAATACGCTTGTGAATAAAACGTAGCCCTAGGCCTGGATACAGTTTCATATTGTCAGTTTCTGTAAAATCCTTTAAGCTTCCTCCTGGTTTACGCCAAGCTCCGAAATCTACAAAACCGACGCCTTGAACACTATATTTAGAGGTGTTAAAAACCGTATATCTACATTCAGAATTCAAGACCAAGGTACCCGAACCACGATCTATTCTATCTCCTACACCTCTAATATTCTCATGATTGTCTAATACAAATGGCGAAAAAGGACTCTTTTTATTTGTAGCCAATCCTGCACGAAACCGAAAGGCCAAATTCAATTTATCATTCAATGTTTTAAAATACTTAAAATCATTCCAAAAAATATAAAAAGCATCTTGAGAGGTACTTTTATTCGCTACTACAGATTGTATATACAAACTATTGGCAATTCCATTTTGTAAAAAGTAATCATACCTTACATTAGAAAACTCATAATTAAACTTTAGCATATACTTATTTACATCCAAAGACAATGGCTTCTCTAGTACGGCATCCGCTCCGTTTAAATATTGATATTTCTCATTAAAAAAATTCAAACCAAGCGCAAAACTATTGGATTGATCCTTTTGATACAAGCCTAAGAGTTCCACTGACTTATTTTTATATTCATAACTAGCACTGTGCTCTCCAAAATACAAGGGCTCATCCGAAGTCCAACTTAAAAAAGTTGCTTGCAAACCCATTTTAGCAGTAAACAAGTACGGATGTTTTACCGTTGCTCCATAGGAATGCTTCCCATTGTACTGATAAAACCCTCCTAGCAATATATTTCTATTCAAAAAATTATGCTGATACAACCCTACTTTCCCCGACAACTTACCTCCCACGGTCCAAAAATTAACATCCGGAATTAGGGTACTGTTTTCTACGATCGTAAAAACCAACACCACCGTGTTTTCAGAAGCCTCCTCTAAAACATAGTCCGCTTTTGCAACCACCGCCAAACGATGTAACAACATTAAATCCTTTTCGATTTTTACAGCATCAACCAATGATCCTTCGGTACTATACAATCGTTTTTTAGTAAAACCCTCGTCTAAGTTTTTGACGCCTCTAAACTGAATAGCATCGATCCGTTTTTGTCCCATTACAGTACTAAAAACAAGTAAAAAGCTAAGCATCAATAAGGTGTTTTTAAACATAAAAATGTTATTTTAAGGTTTGATTTTTATAAAATTCTTGCAGTAATATTTCTGAAGGTTTCTGCTGTGGCGTATAGCCTTTATCTTCCAATCCTCCCGATTGTGCGTGTTCCGGAAACCATTTCCATAAAAAGCCACCTGCAAACCAGTCTTCCTTCCAAAACACATTAAAAATTGCCGTCAAAGCATGGGCTTGCCCTAGTAAGTCTACTTCCTTCAAACCTGCTCCACCTGCCCATGGTTCTTTTGCGGTATAAGCGACCGATCGATATCCAAATTCTGTAAACAAAATAGGTTTCTCTTTTAAGATAGCCATTGCCAACAACTTTTCTTTATGCGGTTTCCACGCTTCCTCCAAGGAGTGTACTTCGGGTGTTTTAGCATCCGACAAAGGAAAATAGGCATCCACACCTATATAATCTATCTCCTCCCAAAAAGGGATGTTCACATAGGCATCCCAATTAGCCGCGTAGGTAATTTTACCATGATACACTTTTTTTATAGCTACAATAAGGGCTGACCAAAACTCAGGCCGGTCCGCAACAAAATTTTGCAATTCCGTTCCCATACAAAACAGTGGAACATCCAGTTCTTCTGCAAGCCTTGCAAAACCAATGATAAAAGATTGATACTCTTTTTCGAACTGTACATAATCCTGTTCATTCTCCATCCTTATAAACCCCGTAAAAGCACCATTTTTAACCCATAATTGGGGTTTTAACATCACTTTTAACCCTTGTTCTCTTGCCAAACTATTAATTACACGAAGCCCTTCGATGGTTTCGCCCCACCACTGTCCATCTACACTATAATGCACTTTTGGGCTGTTCAACGCAGGAACAAATCCAAAAGGAGACAAGGCAATCCAAGAGGCATTTACTGCAATTATTGGTTTTATATGTTGTTTGTTTAGTACCGTCTGTGTCCCGACCAAGCTCAATCCATTTATCTTCTTCAAACGCACAAGTTCCTCTGTATTGCTAGTCGAGCAACAACAAAGGAACAGTAATAAGCAGGTCAAATATTTTATCATAAATCAGTTCTATTTCGTCAGCAGATAGCGCAGTCCTAGATTAAAGGTTTGCCCTAATCCCGTAGAACTACCTCTTATAAAATTGGCATACGACAACTCCAGATTTAAGGCATTTGTCAATTGATATTTAGTCCCTAACCCTAACAAGGTAAAATTTTGAGAAAAATCATTTCCTAAATCGAACAATTGAAAATGCTGTCCATTCACGTATACCGTAAAATCATCACTCGGAAAATAACTTAAAAATGCACTCACAGGAGTACTTAAACTATTATTTGCATAGCCTTTTTCCTTATCTCCAAAATGATATGCCAGGTCCAACTCTGCAAAAAACTGAAATTTATCTGCTCCAAAACTATGGTCATAAAAGAATTTATTTTCAAACGTAAAACTCTTCTTGTCTAAAAACACCCCTTGCTCAGATTCATTTTTAAACAATGGAATAAAAAAGGAACTCTGTACGGTAAAATTTGAAAGGTTTTTAATGGGACTAAATTTTATGGAGGGAGCAATGGAAGTGATCCCTGTTCTTGAGAGGCCGTCTACATTTTTAAATTCGAAGACCTTGGTGGCAGCAAAATCTGTCCTTGCATTATTTATAAGGTTCGATTTTATATTCGCAATAATCCCTATATTAATCTTGGCCTTTTTCCCTATCCCTGTGTACACCTCCACAGTGCTAGTAAAATACGTTTGTCTGTCCAAGTTTTTAGAGACCTTCCCGTTTTCATCTACACTTTTTGTTTGGGTGTATAAATTATTGAAAATCTTAAAATCCCAAGTCCCTTGTCCTAATAATTTCGAGGGCGTATATTTTCTGATATTGGATTCCTGAACCGGTTGTTGTTGTTGTTGTTGTTGTTGTTGTTGTTGTTGCTCCTTCTTTTTTACATTAAGTGAAGCTTTCGGACCTACAGATGCTTTAAAAGAAGGTTTAACCTCCGTAGCAATTACTGAATTTTTAGCTTTTTTTTTTACCATTTTCAACGGGCCTTTGACCTCATTTATCTCCCAATTATACGCATAGTAAGTCGCTTTATAATCGCTAGGGATCTTGTTTTTTCGATAGGAATTCACAAAATCTATGACGCTACCATTAGCTGTAAAATCTCCCTTATACCATTTAAGTATTTCAGACAAGCCCACATTTTTTGAACGCGTGTTTACTTTTATAAAATCAGGATTATTTAATGCCAATACCGTTTGGGTTTGCAATTGCTTTTCTAAACTTCCAGGCAAGTAAGCCTGATCAATAATAGGCGGACAACTCAAGGCTCCACAAACCAAYACAAAGTGAAATCTAGGTTCTTTAAAGTTTCCTCKTAATAATTTATTCTCAATATGATTTAARGAAATTKTCTTCCCTCCTATYKTYAACTTCTTYACATCAAAAAACCCAKWAATATCCATGGGAGATTTTACAGGATAYACTGCTRCGAGTTGTTTAATTACCRTTAAGTTATAGGCATTAATCCAAAAMGMTTTGTAATTAGCAGGATCGTTCACAGAAACATTTACTTGATTAGACAGTACAATAAGGTCCTCTAATTGCTGGGRATCCAATGCCACTTTTTCRTAGTTTACTTTCCCWTGCTTAACATAGGTTTTAAAAAACGYATCACTTTTATTAAAAAACGTTTCCAAATCACTTTGAGAAAAGGCACTACTACTTATTATAAGCATCAAACTTATTAAAATGCTGTTTTTCATATCATT
>NVRM01000092.1 GCA_002400885.1 Flavobacteriaceae bacterium | reverse complement strand
CCTCCCAATATCTCTGCTACTTTGATTAATTGATTGCCTTGGTAATCATAATCTAAGTTGTCCATCAATCCAAAATGACTCGTGTTTGACAAAACAGGGGTTGTTACAATTGCACCTTTTCGTTTAAGTGCTGTAATGTTTCCGTTTTTATCGTACTCCACTAAATTAAGGTTAAACTTACCTGTATTGTCGACTCCGCTTGTAATTCGGTTTAACGCATCGTACCTGTAGTTAACACGTTTTTTTAAAAAAACGGCTCCCTTTTTTTCGCATACCTTAACCAAAAATAACTTTTTTTAAAGAACGTCCTCTTGCATCATCCCTGTAAATATAGCATTTTTTAAGATAACAGACTATTACCTCGTAAGCAATATCCAGCATTCTCATACCTCAAAATCCTCTGTATATTCCTTGCTTTCTCTCCTCCGGTATTCTACATAATTGGCATTATAATACGCTCACAGCAGAACTCGGATTGATGTTTTTAGTTTCTATTCAAAAGATAATGAAGACTAACGCCTTATTCCACCTCCGTTCCGTCACTTTTTAAAACAGTTCTAGATTCGACTTTGGATGAAGCCATATTCCTGTTAAGGCAAGTAGTTTTTGTAGGTACAAAAACACAGCTTGCTCATTTAAAAATTTATATGATTTTGAGTGGATAAAATACGTTCCAATAATAGTTGAAAAAGAGGCGGGCGATGCGGTGGATTTTCAACTATTATTGGAATGAGACAAACGATAGTGCGTTCAGCTTATAAGTTAGGTTCTTTCTTATTTAATTCGGATTTTGAGCGTGGGAGATGTCGGCAATTTTACATAATAGCCGTTATAACTACCTGGAGTTTTTACGCAAGAGTATTATAACGACTGTTATGTTACGTTGCTTGGGGTAGGTTTTTATGCAATAGCTTTTTTGGGCGTAGCTCTTTACAAATGCGATTTTTTGAGCAGTTGCAAAGTGCTACATGAGTTTGGGGCATAAAAAACTACAGGGCGGCTGGGTGCGGAACAACACAAAAAACAGAGATTGGTGAGGAACGAGGCAACTGGGTTTTGTGTTGTGGGGGATTTATTTTCCGTAATGATAACGACAAGCTGCTATCAATATTTCTTCATTTTCATATTTATAAACCAATCGATGTTCTGATGTTATTCGTCTTGACCAATAACCTTGTAAATCTCCTTTTAAAGCTTCGGGTTTTCCTATGCCTTCAAAAGGTGTTCGCATACAACTTTTAATGAGTTCGTTAATTCGTTTTACTATTTTTTTGTCGACTTTCTGCCAATACAAATAATCTTCCCAAGAAGATGTAGACCAAGTTAATTTCATCTATTCTATTAAATCTTTTTGAACACCTTTACCTGCTTCTAATTCTTTGATAGAGTTTAATAAAATATCTCTGTTCTTTCCTGTTAGCAAATATGTTGTTTCCTTTAATGAGTTGTATTCGTCTAATGATATTAAAACAAGGTCCTTACCACTTTTACGCTTGATAATGATATCACTTACATCATTGACTACCTTATCGAACCAATGCTTTAGATTTGAACGAAAGTCTGTATAATTTACTGTTTCCATAGTGCAAAGATAATAAAAAGTACTCAATTAAGTACTTTTTATTAATATTTAACTTATTGGATGATAATTATTTACTACTTCTTGTAACTGTTTTAAATTTTCTTGTATATAGCGTTCGGTGGTGCTTATGTATTTGTGTCCAGCTAATATTTGCACCTTTCTAAGGTGGTGTTTGCTTAACCAATGCACAATAACACTGGCTCTTATTTGATGGGTATTGATTACCTTATGATTGATTTTCTTTAGTTTCTTAATAATCCAACTTACCGTGTCGGTCAATCTATCCTTGGAAGCAATAAATACATTGGTTATTTCCGTGTTGTTTTTGGGAAGCAATTTAGGGCGCACCTCGTTGATGTAGCTTATAAATTCCATCACTTGCCATGCACGTAAACTAAGCGTTCTACGGTTGCCTATCTTGCCTTTTGGGATGTAGATTTCTCCTTTGTAAAGCTCTAAATGTTCTAATTTTAATCGCTTCATATCCGAAGTGTTTAAACCTTGATACACCATAAGTCCAACCATTACTTTGTTACGCTTGTTAATCAGTATTCTCCTTGGGTGTTTATCTTTTTCTGTTTCGTAACTATAATACAAGTCTTCTAATTCGTCTTGAGAGAGTAAGTTATGCAAGAGCCTGTTTTTCTTTTCGCCTTGCACCTTGAGCCCTGTAAATGGGTTTTGCGCTTGTTCTCCTATGTGGATTAAATAATTAAAATAATGTTTGATAGCAGTGAGTTTATGATTAATCGTTTTAGGGTTTTCATGCTTTTGTTGTAGGTAATGCACGTATTGGATCGCTTGTTTGTAATCAAACAGGTTACATTCCAAGCCTGTTAATAGTAACCACTCTCGGAACTTTTCAGCTTGAATATCATATGATTTTACGGTAGCCTCAGTGTATTGCTCTTTTGATAAATAGATTTTATATTTATTCATATACTTGACTGTTTTTTTTAACTAAATGAATATAAATTTGCGTAGTATCCAAAGAACTATGTCCTAAAAATTGTTGGATACTTTCTATTGGCGCACCTTGTTCTAAGAAGTGTGTTGCGATACTATGGCGTAATTTATGGGGAGTAATTTTCTTTTCTTCTAACGCTGTATTATTGCTGTGTTTTACCAATGCTTTTAATCGATTGCTCATACTTTGACTCCCTAGGCGTTTGCCTTGTGAACCGATAAAAAAGGCTTCGGTTTGCTTGGCTTTGTGAAATTCTGGTCGGGCATCAAACAAATAATCTTCCAGTATTCGAACATTGTAATTGTTAATGGGTACAAAGCGCTCTTTGTAATTCTTTCCTTTTCTAACGTATACCAGTTCTTTGTCAAACAAAATGTCTTTAATATCCAGTTGCACAGCTTCATTTACTCGTAATCCTAAACTGTATAAAGCCACTAGTAATGCCTTATCTCTGATTCGGATTCTTGTCAGTGGATTACTGTAATTTGTTGCTGTAAATAATGCTTTAATTTCTAATTGTGTTGCCACTAGTAACCCTGTATTCTCTTTTTTCTGTTCTGCTTTTAAATGTATGGGTAAGGGTTTGGATTGATGTTTTTTTAAGTACTCGTTGAACTTTCTAAGTGCCTGTTGGTGTTGGTTTAAACTAGCTTTACTCAACGCACCCGCAGTGAGTTTATTAGGGCGTTGTTGTAATTCTTGGTAATAGTCTTTTACGGTTTGTACGGTAATATATGCTAATACCGCATAGTTGTTTTGTTCTAGATAATAGAAAAATTCGTGTACATATCTCGGGTAATTCTCCTGCATACTTTTGCTATATCCCAATACATCCAACCAGTCCTTAAAAGACTGTAATAAAACCTTATAACTCTCATTGTATAGTTTTAGTTTTTTCATAGTCTTGACCTTTTTTGAGTTTTAGTGAACCACTTATTTAACTTGTTTATTTTCAGTATTGTTATTAGTTCATTCTCTAGATTGAACCATTATGAACTACTTTGAACCTCTAGCTGTTGTAGTGTGGTATTTAGCAAGGCTCTTATTTGGGTATTTGTAGTTTCGTAATCTTCATAATTTAGGACTTCATATACATATCCTTTGCGTTTGTCTCCTTTAGCTCGTTGTACTAATGCTGCTAATTGTAGTTGTAACATGTAACGTTTTTGATTACTCGGGTTGATGCGTAATGTTCTGCGGATTTCTGCATTGGTAAAAACGGTTTGATTTTGCTCTTTTAAATAGGTTTTTAGCATTTCAAAAAAGCTTCTGCAAGCTCCGTTTAGCGAATCACTTTTACGTAGTAAAACCTCTTGTATTAACTCGTTTGCTTCTTGGATATCTTCGACGGTGGTTTCTATAAATATTTTGCCTGTTTCTTTGTTTACGTGTTGTTTTCGTTGGTGTTGCTTGTAAAAAGTAATCGCCTCAATGAACTGTAAATAATGACTATTGGTACGTCTTGGCTTAAATACAGATTGCGGGAGACTAAGCCCCATTGCATAAGGGTTCACGACTTTTATAGGCTTTAGCAATCGTTGTACATTTTGTAATAACTCCCTAGCTTCTAATTGTTCGTTTTCGTTTACCTGTCCCGCCGACACAGCGCGCTGATAATTCATTATTCTAATATCCTGCTCTGTGCTTTCGTCTATATATAAAAGAAAATTTCTGTTACTATTGTCCTCGTAAATACTTTCTTGTGTGGTACATCCTGCAACACTTACAGGGCCTTCCACCGTTAAATGAATGGTTTTGGTAGTTCCTTGTGTATCCTTATGAACCACCGTTTTTGTAATACGTTTTTTAGATTGTAATTCTCGGAGTGGATAAAGTACGCTTTCTGCTCCGTCCAAATCTTCTATTAAAATAAGTTTGTGTTGTAGTTCTGTGCGGTTGAAGTAATAAAAAGCATTGGCAGATAATACCGTCATTTCTATTTTATCTTCTTCTGGCATGAGATCTCCAACCTTAGATTGTAAATGTGTTTTTCCAACTCCAGAACTTCCAAGGCTTATACAATGCAAAGGATTGTTTGTTTTTCTGCTTGTAAAAATCAAGTACATTAACAGTCGGTTGCCGACTTCTCCTATAACACCGCTTTTACCGATTAACTCGTTTGTTCGTTTTAACAAATCCTTTCCTTTTAAAAAGTCTATGGCTTCTTTTTCCTCTGTTGCATTTAATTCTTTATAGTATGCCTTGTTGGATTCTGCTTGTTTATCTAGTAATAAAAAACGGTGGTTCTCTAATTCGTGTGTGAGTTCTTGTAAAGTGCTCCTAACTACACTTGTGCCTATTTCTAAACGTTCTGCTACTTTTCTAACAAACTTTTCTACTTGATTATCGTTGTATAAATCTATACTGTGCCTTAGTATATTGTGTTGTTTTAGTTTCTGTATGCTTATGGTTACTCGTAAACTCTCTAATTTATTGGTCTTGATTCCTCCTAAAATATGGATTTCAAGATGTTTGGTGGTGTATTGGTAGTTGTTTGGATTGGTTGTGTTGAGAGTGTTCATAAGTTTTAAAAATGTAATTATCAGATACAAATATATCTTTTATTTACAATTAAAGTCAAACTATAAGATACTTATTTCGCTTTTAATTACTTATTTTTGCTCTAAAGTGTTATTTTTAGTAGCATTTGTAACTATTTAGAACATTATGAGTACAGGAAAAATTATAGAAGTATTACGAAAAAAAGAACACTGGTCACAAGGGGAGCTTGCCGATAAAACAAACGTTTCTCGTGTAATGATTGGTAAATATGAACGTAGTGAAGCTGTACCCTCAATTGAAGCAGCTAAAAGTATTGCTGATGCCTTTGGGGTGTCTTTAGATTATTTAGTTGGCGAAGGGGTGAATGCTTCTTTTGATAAAAAAACGGTACAACGCTTACAAGACATTCAAAACCTTGATACTGAAACTCAAAAAATGTTATTCCGATTAATTGACACTATTATTAGAGATACCAAAGCTAAAAATGCATATGCATAAAAAAACCACAACAGTACTGTTGTGGTTTTTTTAATTTTAATTGTTAGGTAAACAAACGGATTGTAAATCCGCTTATTCGGCTAGACGTTTAATACATCTACTAAATTATCTAATATTTTACCTTCATTATTTAATTCATAATTTTCATCAAATCCTGTTACTTGTAACTGGTCGTTAACCCAATCGTGTAAATCAATTAGATAATCTTCCTCAAATTCAACTACTATACTTGATTCTTGTGCAATCATATCACTACTTATTTTTTTATGTTTTAATAAGTAATCATATTCCTTTTTTGATAATTTTATTTTCATTATTATTGTTCTTGTTGTCTTTTTAATCGTGCTGCTTTTTTTGTTGACGTAGGGTTTGTGGATACTACTTTACCCGTTTGTGGATTAACTGCAACTTCTGCTTTAGCTCCCGTAAATCTCTGCGAGGGTCTTCCTACTCTGTCTACTTTTACACCTCCTGTTTTTAAAGGGTTTTTAACAGCATCTAAAACACTTGATGATTTTACACCTCTATTCATTTTTTGGTTTAAACCGTGTTTAGTAAACCCTGATACTTTTACCCCATTTGCAGCAGTAACAGATCTCGTTGCAAGTGGGGTTGTTTTTAGAACTGCAGAAGCTCCTTTTAAAGCAATATTCGTTCCTTTAGCTCCAAGCGCTGCAGTTACAACATTTCCTACAACAGCTCCTCTTTCTAATCCATTACCACTTATTACATCAGTTGCTCCTTGACTTATAGCCTCTCCAAGTGCCTCTGCTGTACCTAAACTATTAGTTCCTAAGGCTGCATCTGCCTGTAACATCATTCCAGTATTTCCTCCTAAAGCTCCTGCAACTAATAAATTACCTATGCCTCCTAAGGTTTGAGCAGGATTCATTATCGCATTAACCGTACCTTCAACACTGCTTTTAACCCCAGAAACATATCCCGTTGCATGAGCAATCGCTCCATTCGGATTCGATTGCGAATGTGTTGTTCCTGACGCAATAAGAAAATCCCAACTCACAATTTCAAGCCCTTCTAGCTCAACACCCATTCCTAATTTGTTTTCTGCAAAAGCATAAGTACTATTATACATATAATCTTCTGCCAGTGGGTCAATTTGCCAAAAACGTCCAATAGCAGGATCACTTATGCGGTATCTCCATTCATGCGTATTCAACCCTAAATCTTCAGTAAACTCCTGTTTTTGATATGTTTTAAGATTGTTTTTAGCACCATACATAGAGTTATTATAACCCTTATGTTCGAGACCGAAAGGATAATAATTTTGCTCTCTTCTTATCTCAGAACTGTTTACACTACCATTATTGTCATCATCCGCAAAAGTAATTCGGGTGTTACCCCATATATCAGTAAGTCTATACACGTACTGCCAACCGCTACCTTTAGGCTCTACATACCCTTCTGGTTGATTGAACTGTTTTAAGATGTTATTTTCGTAAACATAGTTTCCTGCATAGTCCGTTGTAGTAACATTTGTTCCAACTGTCTTTATCTTCTGTAACTTTGTTCCATCAGCAGAATATACATAATCCAATACACCTGCATTAGCACCTATAACAGTAATCTTGGTTGGCATATTCAAGTAATTATATAAAACGCTTGTTACTCCCTTATTCGCATCTGATATTAAGTTGCCATTTAAATCGTACGTGAACTCTGTAGTTTGGTTTACACCATCCTTAAAGCCCTCGTTATCGTTTCCATTGTCCAATACTTTTTTGAGCCTATTACTATTGGTATCATAAGTATACACCAAATTATCCATTGTTCCAAAAGTAAAACTAGGAATACCATTATTGGTGTGCCCTTTTCTTAATAGAGTGGTAATATTCCCATTCTTGTCGTAGGTAATTCCAGTTAAACTATAACGTTTATCAGCTGTATTGTCGATTCCGCTTGTAATTCTGTTTAGAGCATCGTAGGTATAGCTATAGGTTTTTAGGCTGCTATCATCAATATTATTGGTACGCCATTTTGTTTGGTTGATGTTTCCATTAAACAAGGGATTTGCTCCTTCGGTATAACCGATATGGAAATTAAATAATTTGTTCGTATTTGCAACATCGTTTATATCTGTCAGCCATCCTCTAATATTGTATTTATAGATGATGTCTTGTAGCCCTCCTCCTACTTTTTTACTCTTTAAAGCTCCAAGTTTATCATACATATTACTTGCAATGGTTTCTGATGCTTGGTTATTAATCCTTTTCTGTTGTGTTAATAATCGCCCTGTATGGTCATATTTAAATATATCTACTGTTACAATATATGGCTTCCCTATTTTTTTGTGGATGGTTTTTGATTTCTCTACTTTTCCTACAAAATCCAAGGTGCTTTCTACAACATCAACCGTGTTTAAATAATCATTTACGCTTTTTATGTATACCGGGCGTGCTTTATCGTCATAATAACTAATGCTTGTAATCCATTTGTCGGTAGTTAACACTTTTACTTTACTCCCTGTCGCTAAACCTTTGGTACGGGTAGTACTTGTTTTTGTATTACTGTCATAAGTAATGGTTTTTACCGTTGTAAAATCATCATAGTTATCGTAATAATTAATACTGAGAATTTCTAAACCACTTGTTGGATAATTTACATTGGTATAATATGGATTTGCGGAAATACGTGTTTCATAGTTTTTATTTGAAATTCCTTTTTTAGCATTAAATTGTGTTTGTTGTACCGCTCTGTTTAAACTAGAACCGAAGATACCTGTATAGGCCACACGTCCAAAAACATCGTATTTGGTGAATAACCATTCGTTCTTGCTTTTTTGTATGGCGTCTTGTGTAAGTACTGGCCTGTCTAGCAAATCGTAAACAATGTATTCGCGCTCTTTGCCTGGCATTTGTTTTTCTATAAGCCTATTTCTGTAATCGTAACGGTATTGGTAACATAGATTTTTAAGAGCCGTGGTGGATATGCTATTCGCCTGTCCGTTTGCCAATGGTGGTAATACGTAGGTTAAGTTTCCATAGTCGTCGTAGATGTAAAAGGTGTCGTGAGGTTGATTATCAAACGTACGTTTTAATACTACTTGCCCTTGCTTGTTTTTAAATTCTTGCGTAGTATGCTTATTTCCCGTAGTCCAGTTTTCGTCTTTAACAATATTTTTGTACAACTGGCTTGCACTGTAGTTGCCTTTTTTACTTAAGGTAGGTATATAATTACCGTCCAAGCTTACTTCGAACAATGCCACTTCGGTGACTGTATTGGTATTGTAGTCAAATTTAATTTCATGATTACTTCCTAAAGCCCAAACGTTTCCTGGTGCTGCTTGTTGTAATACTCTATTTAAAGGCGAGGCTTCAAATTGTTTTTGTGAATATGGGTTTGCTGTATTGTCATACTTAGGGGTTTTATAAAAACCTTTGGTTGCAGTTAAAGCATCGGTTTTATACAATCCATTAGCTCCAACTGTTGGCACATAAGGTAAATAATCTTTATCCTGACGCCCAATTCTATCATAATCTATATGTGTTACAATATCCTCTGCTTCTGGCGATTGTCCAATCCCTATTTGCTGCATAGGACGTCCCAGGCCATCAAAATAGGTGATTTGCTCGATTACATCTTTAGTATAGGATATATTACCTGTTTTGGTCGCTATTTGGAAGGTCTGGGTATATATATAATTCTGATTACTGAATTGAGGTTTACTGTACGGAAACAAATTACTCTCTTCTACTATTTTTGCTGTAAAATTACTACCGTATTTTATCCAAGTAGTTGGTTTTAATACAATACTTTCTGTGGCTTCTAAGGTAGAGGATCCAAGCACGGTATAGTTTTCTTTAACAATGTTCTTTTTCGTTTGTGCGTCTACTACAACTGCAATCAACATCAAAAACATTAACATTAAAAGGTTCTTATTTTTCATGATTATTGCTTTTTATAGTTGTATTTATTCTTACTCAATATATTCCCTTGGGCATCTTTAACATGTGCTAATCTATTAAAATCATCGTAGTGATAATAAATAGTTTCTCCTCTTGGATTTGTAATACTCGTAACACCTATTAAAGGATCGTAGGTATAGCTAGTTACCTGGACATCTGACAATAATATTCGTAAATCCTGTAATGCACTACGTAAAGCACCTTCTTTTCCTAAAGCCCCTAAGGTTCTGTCATTATCCGCATAGGAAAGTGTTTGTAAATTCTTAACCTCCATTGATACTTGGCTATAGCTTGCGTTTTCTATCTTAGCGATAACTTGTGTTTTATTATAGCCCCAGATATA
>NVRM01000091.1 GCA_002400885.1 Flavobacteriaceae bacterium | reverse complement strand
AATTTTGTTAGTGACGAAGTGATGGAAGCTATGGGATCAGTATTGACAAATAAATATGCTGAAGGCTATCCAAATAAAAGATATTACGGTGGTTGTGAAGTAGTAGATGTAGTAGAGCAAATTGCCATAGACCGTGCTAAGCAGTTGTTCGGAGCGGAGTATGTAAACGTACAGCCTCACTCTGGATCGCAAGCAAACGCAGCAGTTTATCATGCCTGTTTATCTCCTGGAGATAAAATATTAGGGTTTGATTTATCACATGGGGGACATTTAACCCATGGATCACCAGTAAATTTTTCTGGTAAATTATACAAAACATCATTTTATGGTGTAGAAGAAGCTACAGGCTTATTAGATTATGATAAAATCCAAGAAACAGCAACAAAAGAGCAACCAAAATTAATCATTGCCGGTGCTTCTGCTTTTTCTAGAGATTTGGATTTTAAACGTTTCCGTGTGATTGCGGATAGTGTAGGTGCTATTTTAATGGCAGATATCGCACATCCAGCAGGATTAATTGCTACAGGAATATTAAACGATCCTTTACCTCACTGTCATATCGTAACAACTACGACTCACAAAACCTTACGTGGACCAAGAGGTGGAATGATTATGATGGGGAAAGATTTTGAAAACCCATTCGGAATTACTTTGAAAAGTGGAAAATTACGTAAAATGTCTGCAATCTTAAACTCTGCCGTATTCCCAGGAATGCAAGGAGGACCTTTAGAACATGTGATTGCTGCAAAAGCGGTTTCATTTGGAGAAGCATTGACGGAAGAATTTTTACACTACCAAATTCAAGTAAAGAAAAATGCAGCAGCTATGGCAGCAGCATTTGTAAAGAGAGGATATAAAATTATTTCTGGAGGAACAGACAATCACTGTATGTTAATTGACCTTAGAAATAAAAATATCTCGGGTAAAGAAGCAGAAAACGCCTTGGTAAAAGCGGATATTACTGTGAATAAAAACATGGTGCCTTTTGATGATAAATCACCTTTTGTTACTTCTGGAATTAGAGTAGGAACTGCTGCGATCACTACACGTGGTATGGTAGAATCTGAAATGGATACAATTGTGGATTTAATGGATCAAGTGTTGATGAACTTTGAAGACGAAGCAGTGTTAGAAGCTGTCGCTGATAAAGTAATTGACTTAATGAGTGATCGCCCATTATTTAAAATGGAAAAGACTGTAAATGCTTAGTTTATTTCTTTAAAACAATATCTAAATCCCGCTGTTATAGCGGGATTTTTTTGTGCCATAAAGTTTTAAACTTTGATGATTTCTGTACGGTCATTTCGAGGCGTTTTTCACGCCGTGGTAACCTAGTTGAAACATGCCAGTAAGCAGGAGCAGATTACCACGTCGTTCCTCCTGCCATTGACGTAATTTTATTCCACATCGTGACTTCGAGTGATTACGACGATAGGAGTAATTGTATCGAGAAGTTTATGTTTAGTAGGAGTTCTCGATACAATTTTCTTCTAAATTCTAAACAGAATTTAGAAGAAAACCACTCGAACTGACGCTAGGAACGTCGTCACCGCCACTTGTTTTTTTTTGAAAAAACTACTATCTACCATTGACGTAATTTTATTGCACATCGTCGTCACTTCGAGTGATTACGACGATAGGAGTAATTATATCGAGAAGTTCCTGTTTAGCAGAAATTCTCGATACAATTTTCTYCTAAATTCTAAACAGAATTCATAAGAAAACCACTCGAACTGACGCTAGRAAYGTCATCACCGCCACTTGTTTTTTCTTGAAAAACTACTAGCTACCATTGCCGTAATTTTATTCACTATTCTAGATATAATATTGTTTGTATATCCGTTCATTTGCTCACGCTAGCACTCGTCATCCTCGCGAACGCGGGGATCCAGTGTTAAGAAGGTGCGCAACAGCCTACAATTGACGTAATTTCAGTACACATCCTCGTCACTTCGAGTGATTACGACAGTAGGAGTATTTGTATCGAGAAGTTCTTGTTTAGTAGAAGTTCTCGATACAATTTTATTCTAAATTCTAAACAGAATTCATAAGAAAATCACTCGAACTGACGTTGAAAACGTCATCACTGCCACGGGGTTTTACTTTTTTAAAACTTCCATCTCATAATGGCTAATTAAATCCACAAACAAGCCCGTTTTATCTTTTTGATTAATGATCTATAGCTTCTCCCGCCCCCGAAGGAATACGAATATCTTCTACAAGATCTTGCACATATTGAGGTGGTGCTGGTGTGAATCTAGACACTACCATAGAAACTGTAAAGTTGGCCAACATAGCAATTGTTCCAAATCCTTCTGGAGATATTCCAAACCACCATTCAGATTTTAATGCGGCTATCACTTCTTTTCCGCCACCATCAAACAATCCAAACTTAAATTTCATCATATAGAAAATCATGAATAAAAGTCCTACAATCATTCCAGAAATGGCGCCTTCTTTATTCATTCGCTTATCAAAAATCCCCAACAAAATAGCAGGAAAGAATGAGGCAGCTGCAAGACCAAAGGCCAGTGCGACGACGGCAGCGACAAATCCTGGTGGATGAATCCCAAAGTATCCAGCGACTACCACAGCTGCTGCAGCACTCAAACGTGCAGCCAATAACTCGCCTTTTTCAGAGATTTTAGGATTGATGATTTTTTTAATCAAATCATGAGAGATGGAAGAGGCTATTACCAACAACAATCCTGCTGCGGTAGAAAGTGCGGCGGCTAAACCACCCGCTCCAACTAAGGCAATCACCCAGTTAGGTAATTGTGCTATTTCCGGATTTGCCAAGACCATAATGTCTCGGTCTATACTCAATTCGTTAATTTCTTTATTGGCGACATATTGCACCAAGCCATCACCATTTTTATCTTCAAACTTTAACAGCCCTGTTTTCTCCCAATTCCCAAACCATTCTGGCAATTCGGCATATTCTTTATTACTTACTTCTTCTATCAATTTGATACGAGCAAACACAGCCACTGCTGGCACTGTCGTATATAAAATGGCTATAAATAACAAGGCCCAACCTGCAGATTTACGAGCATCCGCTACTTTAGGTACCGTAAAAAAACGTACAATTACATGTGGTAATCCTGCGGTTCCTACCATTAATGCTACGGTAATTGCAAACACATCCACCATGGATTTCTGCCCTGAGGTATATTCATGAAACCCCAACTCTCGTTGTAGTCCATCTAATTTATCTAGTAAGTAAACTCCATCTCCAAGGTCCGTTCCTCCAAAACCTAATTGAGGGATTGGGTTCCCCGTCATTTGAAAGGAAATAAATATGGCAGGCACCATAAAAGCGAAAATAAGCACACAATATTGAGCTACTTGAGTATAGGTAATTCCTTTCATCCCTCCCAATACGGCATAGAATAAAACGATGGCCATCCCAATATAAACTCCGGTATCGATTTCTACTTCTAAATACCTAGAAAATACAATTCCTACACCACGCATTTGCCCTGCAACATAAGTAAAAGACACAATTAATGCGGCAATTACAGCGACAATACGCGCCGTATTTGAATAGTAACGATCTCCAATAAAATCAGGTACGGTAAACTTTCCGAACTTTCTTAGATAGGGGGCTAATAAAAGCGCAAGTAACACATATCCCCCGGTCCATCCCATTAAATAAACGGAACCATCATAGCCTGTAAATGAAATAATTCCTGCTAAGGAGATAAACGAAGCCGCTGACATCCAGTCTGCTGCGGTAGCCATTCCGTTTATAATTGGAGGCACTCCTCCACCAGCTACGTAAAATTCTTTAGACGATCCTGCCCGCGCCCAGATAGCAATCCCTATATATAAGGCAAAGGTGATTCCTACAAGAATCCAAGTCCATGTTAATATTCCCATGATTAAAAAGTTTTGTTAGTTAGTTGTAATTTGTCAATCCATGTTAGCACTGTATTCTTCTCCTGTAATTAATGATATTGATATACCATAAAAAAAATAAGAGATATTTCTTCTCTACCCAAAAAATAAATAATTTGTTAGTTAATAGTAATCGGGTTAATCTTCGTTGTATCCGTATTTTTTATCCAATTTGTTCATGAGTTTCATGTAGACAAAAATAAGGATGACAAATACGTACATCGCTCCTTGTTGCGCAAACCAAAAGCCTAATTTAAAGCCTCCAAATTTGATTGTATTCAATTGTTCTACCCATAAAATTCCAGCTCCATAGGAGACTAAAAACCAAATAGTCAGCAAAATAGCCAAGTATTTAAGGTTTTCTCTCCAATAAGCCTGTTTGTTAGTTTTAGACATAGTTATTAGGTTTTAAAAATTATAAATTGCAGTAGTCATTAGTCTGAAATTACCGACAGCATCCAATTCTTCATCATACATAGATCCGTCATTTTGCATACTTCCGTATTGTGCAGAAGTATATTCTGTTTCTATTCCCAGTTTTAATTTACCTGATTTCCATCCAATACGTGGCGCCACTCTCCATGCATCCAATACGCTAGAGGAAAGAAAACCAGCTATAGGGGTTACGCTCTCGTCAAATCCTCCATTTGAAGTATACCCTCCGAAGATTCCCCATTCCATAGAATCCGAGAAATCTCCACTAAACTCTGTCCATATAGACAAGGTACTGGTAGCGATATACTCATCATCGTAATTTACTCCTATACCTCCAATCTGAAGAAGGTCCGACATATTATCTCCATAGGTAGCTTCGGCCTTCCAAGTCGTCGTTCCCAATTTAGTCCTGAAATAACTAATATAGGCTAAGGTTGAAAAGTTATCCATCCCCAATCCTGGACGTACCGTTTTAAGGTTTACACCGAACCCTCCCAATGTTGTCGCTTTTTTTCCGAATTGCAATTGCGCATGAAGCTGTGGAATACCCGATTGGCTTACGCTCGCACCTCTCGTTTTAAAATCACGCTCTGTAAACAACACTCCTATAAATTTCACCTTCCCCTTTGTCTCCAGTCTTAACTGAGGATTTCTAGAAAATGGTTGAAACGGAACCCCAGAACTAAAAGAATACGTTTGAGGATAAACAGCTGTAACAAACATTGGATGCCAATATTGCCCCACAAAAATATCTATTTTATCATTCGATAATTTAACAAAGGCATGGCGCAACCTAAATTCTCCTGTAGTCGCATTTGAATTCCCAAAAAAGGCACCCTCTACCATTCCGGCTGTTTTCATTCCAAAAAAGTCAGGACCCGATATTTTAACTCTCAAACGAGTTTGAATGGATAAAAAATTGATGTTTGATTGAGCATTCAAATCTTCTCCATCTTTCCTGTTTTCAGGAGCTGGTAAGATCAAAAAATGACCTTCTCTTGCATTTGTTGTTTGTCTTGTATCATACATAAAGTCTGTTTTCACAAACCCACTAAATTTTACTCTTACTTTTTCATCGGTCTTTTGACCATAACTTAATAACACACCTCCTACTAAGAGTGCTAATACCATTGAAATTTTACGTTTCATAAATTAATTTCTTAAACTTTTAATAAATTGTTTTATTCTTAAAATTTGCTTTCACAAGTTGCAAAGAAAAACAACTTTAATAAAATTTGRTATACTWTTTTGCTAAATAGTATAGTTAATCTTTAAAACGCTCCCAACGGATCAACATATATTTATCYCCTARCTCSGTTACAATGACTCCTGCACCACTTAAATTATCYGGAGAYGAGAAATACTTCGCTARYTCAGAAGCATTTAGAATTTTATARGTAGAATGRTATTCAAAACTATAAGGACGTTTGATATTGTATTTTTTTACCCAATTAATAATACTCACATGTGAAACWCCAAGGATGCGTTCTATTTCYCGATARCTCAASCCTTCTAAATACAATTGCAAGGCTTTRTTTACRTAATAGGAATCTATTTGCTTYCCTATCTTATTGACRGTAAAGTAATAACTACATTTCTTACACTTGTAGCGTTGCCTWCCYTTAACAAYACCACTCTTCACATAAGARTCAGAGTTGCAGTTTGGACARAATTCAATGGTCATATATAGTAATTTTGCATAAATATACYATTTTAGCATRAATAATCACASGTMAAWYAARYAAAATRCAGYGAATTASAYAATCAWCACCTRATTACATTGATSTTTYCACAAGRAAAYACGAAGWTTCATTCACTTATAGAAAYAYASCTCTAAKWATTRCTTATTGACTCAAAATTATCGRTATATTCAAAATAATCACTAAAWAAAACTGCCTTATGTTACTTTTAATGCAATTTTWACAGWAMYATTTCAAAGAATCAAAATTTTTATTATATCCGYAAWAAAGSRATAAAAATCATCATTTCCAYAATTAAAWCAGRTATCASCGTGACAAATTCAATTAGTRCAGTCCAATAACARTAAATATTACRTATTTAATAGTCATTAATTTATTTTTAAYKATAAAATAAAACGTTTTCGTAATTTCTTTGTATTATAACTATCAAAACCGTTAGTTTTGTGAAAATAATATAAAACATTACTTTATGAAAAAACAAGGACTTTATTTACCGGAATTTGAGAGTGCGAACTGTGGAGCGGGATTTATTTGTAATTTAAAAGGTGTAAAGTCTAATACAATTATTCATGATGCATTAGAAATATTAGAACGCCTCGAGCACCGTGGCGCTGTAAGTTCTGATGGACGCACTGGAGATGGTGCTGGAATATTAATAGATATTCCTCATGATTTTTTCAAAAAAAATGTAAATTTTATATTACCCCCTGCAGATGAATATGCTGTAGGTACCGTGTTTTTTCCTCAGAGCGAAAATCAATTAAATTATTGCCAACAGCTTTTTGAAAAAGAAATACAACAGCAAAATCTTGAAATATTAGGATGGAGAAATGTCCCTGTAGATAGTAGCTACTTGGGAGAAATAGCCAAAGAAACCGAACCTAAAATATTTCATGTTTTTATCGGTAAAAATGGAGCGTCATTAAGTGACCTACAATTTAATGCTAAGTTATTTGCGGCTCGTAAAATAGCGGAGCATACCATTGCTGAAAGCAAATTATCAGAAAAAGAAAACTTCTACCTTCCTAGTTTATCCACCAAAACAATTATCTATAAAGGACTTTTAATGCCAGAGGACATAGGACGTTATTATACAGACCTTAACAACCCAGCCCTCGTTACCCGATTAGCATTGGTGCATCAACGTTTTTCTACAAACACTTTTCCTTCTTGGGATTTGGCACAACCCTTTAGATATATGTGTCACAACGGGGAGATAAACACCTTGAGAGGAAACATAAACCGTATGAATGCTCGTGAAGAGTTGATGAAATCGGAGTTGTTTGGAAAAGATATTGACAAGTTATTTCCTATTATCAATACAGGAAAATCGGATTCTGCCTCCATGGACATGGCCGTAGAATTACTATTACTTACTGGCCGTAGCTTGCCTGAAGTAATGATGATTCTTGTCCCAGAAGCATGGGAAAAAGACACCYTGATGAAGGAMGATAAAAAAGCATTTTACGAATACAACTCYTGTATYATGGARCCYTGGGAYGGYCCTGCTTCTATTCCGTTTACCGATGGGAATTTTATTGGAGCATTGTTAGACAGAAAYGGYTTAAGACCTTCSAGATATACCGTTACCAAAGATGGYTTTGTAATYATGTCTTCAGAAACAGGTGTSATYGAAATTGCTGATGAAAACATAGAACGCCACGGGAGATTAGAACCTGGTAAGATTTTCTTGGTAGATATGAACAAGGGAATAATACTAAATGAYGCCACTGTAAAGCAAGAAATCATATCGAAACRTCCTTATCAASAATGGCTGGAYAAAAACTTACTTACCCTCAGTRAYATYGAAAATACWGGAAACAAAACACCCAACGAAACTACGGCGCTKTTAACGAGGCAACGCGCCTTTGGTTATACCATCGAAGAATTGACAAAACTTATCATCCCYATGAGTTTTAACGGAAAGGAAGCCATTGGATCTATGGGGAACGACACTCCCTTAGCCGTACTCTCTGACCAACCGCAGTTATTGTACAATTACTTTAAGCAATTATTTGCTCAGGTCACCAACCCGCCTCTTGATGGAATTCGAGAAAAAATTGTCACAGATACGAGTCTTACTATTGGCTCTGACTTTAATATTTTTGATTTAGACGATAGTCATTGTCAGAAGTTAAAAATCGAGAACCCTATTATCTCCAATAAAGATTTGGACAAGATAAAGCACTTGAAGCATCCAAACTTCAACTCTTTTACCATTGCGGCATTGTACAAAAAAGAACAGGGCTTAAATGGATTGGAAAACAGTTTAGATACCATCGTAGATGAGATAGAAAAAGCAGTTGATAATGACGCCAACCTCATCATATTATCGGACAGAGGGGTGAATAAAGAATACGCTCCTATCCCGATGCTACTCATGTGTTCCTTTGTAAATGACCAACTAAAAAAGCGTAATAAACGTTCAAAAGTGGGGATCATCATAGAATCGGCAGAGCCTAGAGAACCTCATCATTTTGCATTATTATTTGGATATGGCGCTAGTGCCGTTAATCCCTATATGATCAATGAAATTATCCGTCAGCAAATCAAAGAAAAACACATAGAGATTACCCCTTCAGAGGCTATTGAGAATTTTAATGAAGCGATTGCTAACGGGATTCTTAAAATCATGAATAAGATTGGGATCTCTACCTTAAAATCATATAGAGCTTCCCAAATTTTTGAAATCCTAGGATTAAAAAACACCTTCGTAAATAAGTATTTCCCAAACACCCCTTCTAGAATTGAAGGTATCGGATTGTACGAAATAGAACGCGAAATAGACAAAAGACACCTGGAGGCATTTCCTACATCAGAAATCGCCGCTGCTTTGCCCTTAAAAATCGGAGGAGATTACAGATGGAGACGTAATGCAGAGCAACATATGTTTAACCCAACTACGGTCGCTAAATTACAACAAGCTGTCCGAGACAATAGCTTCTCCAAATACGAAGAATACACAGAACAAATAAACAATCAAGCGACCCGCCTGATGACCATACGTGGCCTGTTTGAATTTACAAACCACGACCCAATTCCCCTAGACGAAGTAGAACCATGGACGGCCATCGTAAAACGTTTTAAAACAGGCGCCATGTCTTATGGATCTATCAGCCAAGAAGCACATGAAAACATGGCCATTGCCATGAATAGAATTGGTGGAAAAAGCAACTCTGGAGAAGGAGGAGAAAACACCAATCGCTTTCGAAAAGAATTGAATGGCGACAGTAAAAATAGCGCCATCAAACAAGTGGCTAGTGGACGTTTTGGAGTGTCGAGTAATTACTTGACAAACGCCAAAGAAATCCAAATAAAAATGGCCCAAGGAGCCAAGCCCGGAGAAGGAGGCCAATTGCCAGCAGCAAAAGTAGTGCCTTGGATTGCCGAAGTGCGAAATTCTACTCCTTATGTAGGATTGATTTCTCCTCCACCACATCACGATATTTATTCGATAGAAGATTTATCACAATTGATTTTTGATTTAAAAAACGCCAATAGAAAGGCACGAATCAATGTAAAACTAGTTTCCAAAGTAGGCGTTGGAACCATTGCTGCCGGAGTTGCAAAGGCGAAGGCCGATGTAATTTTAATCTCCGGATATGATGGAGGAACTGGAGCCACTCCTTTAACATCCTCACGACATGCCGGACTTCCTTGGGAGTTAGGAATTGCCGAAGCCCAACAAACACTAGTCATGAACAAGCTGAGAAATCGGATTGTCTTGGAATGCGATGGACAGCTAAAAACGGGACGTGATGTCGCCATCGCCTGTTTATTAGGCGCAGAAGAATTTGGGTTTGCCACTGCTCCATTAGTTGCATCGGGATGTATCATGATGCGTGCCTGTCACCTAAACACCTGCCCTGTCGGAATTGCGACTCAGGACCCTGAACTG
>NVRM01000090.1 GCA_002400885.1 Flavobacteriaceae bacterium | reverse complement strand
TTTAATGGTTGCTTTTATACCTATTGTATGGCTTACTCATGCAGGGCACGGATTACAAATCTCGCGCTATCACGTTGGTGGCATGTCCGCGCGGTCGGGCTTAAACTGTTTTGTAAAAGAACGGTTACAAACCCGTTCAATCGTTGCTTTTATACCTATTGTATAGCTTACTCATGCATGGCACGGATTACAAATCACGCGCTATCACATTGGTGATATATCAGCGCGATCGGATTTAATGAAGAAGACAAAGAACACATTCTTTATACCATTGACGCACTTATTAAAAGCGTAAAACTTAAATCTATTGCATAAAAAACCACAGCATAAATGTTGTGGTTTTTTTATTTTAATTACTAATGGCTTACTCGTTGACGCCACGAGATACAATCTCGCGGTAGCGATGGCGGTTATTCGTGCGCCAATGGGGGAATAAACACAAGTATTACTACTTTTTTACCCTTATTTCAGAGAATGGATATTCATCTGTTTCTTTTGTTTTTAATGTATTGTATTTATCTAACGCTATGTCTATTGAAAACCTCTTTAAATCATCGTTTGATATATGTTTAATAACCATTCCATCATAAAGTTCTCCAACAACTTTATCATTTTGAATTATAAAACATCTTTCCTTTAATTGTACACTATTATCTATTTTATTTGATAAAGTAACCCCAGATAAAAAGTCATTCAAACTATTTCTAAATACAAACAACAATAAAACTGTTAGTATTATACCTAAAACTAAACCTGCTATATACTTCATAATTATTATTCTTTTATCTTATTAGAATATTGTTTGCTGTCGATATGCTTATTTTTAGTATCGATATTTTTCTTTAAATCTGCTGGCATAAATATTTTATTTCCTATAGAATTATTTCCTATAGTTTTATCAGCAAGTTTTTCTTTCCATCCTAACCCTCTTCCTTTACTTTCTTTTGGGTCTTTTAGGTCTTTAGCAACACCTGGCAAAGCTTCATCTAAACCACACAATGATAAAGTTGTACAATTGTTACCTGTAGCGTGATAATCGTCCTCCAATTTAAAACTCCAACGCTTACCTTCAACTTCAGTTTTTCTATCTGTTGATTTCTCAATTAATCCTTTAAAATATTCTACTACTTTCATATCTTCTTCAGGTGTACTTTTAAATCTATATCCTGAAGTAGTCCTTCCTGTAGCATTCTCTCCTTCAATGTATGATTCTAAACTTGAATGAACTCTTAATACTCCATCGCCTGTTTCATTGAATATTCCCGAAGTTGCTCTATATCTTCCAAAGTCATATACTACTGTGTTACCATTAGCGTCTATTATCGCAATAGCAACGTGCCCATAAGGATGTCCTTTATATGAACCACCAATTAATATAATTACATCTTCAGGCGCTCTACCATCTGGGTCAGTAAAACGAACAGGATTATTAAATCCATAACTGTACGGCGACCAGCTTGGCATTTTCTCGGCCAACGGATCTACATTCATCCATCTACCAATTGCAGGGTCATAGTTCCTAGCTCCAAAATCATAAGTATTCAACGTACCACCAAAACTCTCATCATATTCCTTTCCTCCAAACTTATAGCGTTGCGCTACCGAGTTACCCAAAGAACTTATTCCGTTATTATACCCTTTATATTTAAGTCCAAAGGGATAGTAGTTATATAAATAAATTTAATACGTATTCACTAGTTGTAATTTGATTCACTAAAGATAGTGAATAATAGCGCATTAAAAGACGCTATTTATTACTTTGAAAACAAGAGTTTTAAGGCTACAATTAGCATCAAGCCACCGAATATTTTTTTAAGAACTCGTTGGTCTATTTGTAAGGCAAGTTTGGAACCGAAATAGCCACCAATAATAAACATTAGAGAGACGATGATTGCAATTTTCCAATCTATTTCACCGCCTTTATGGTAGTTGTAAACGGCCAATAAAGTAACGGGAGGTAGCATTACTGCCAAGCTTAATCCTTGAGCATTGTGTTGGCTTATTCCTAAGAACAGGACAAACATAGGGACCATTATAATCCCTCCACCAATGCCTATTAAGCCACTTAAAACTCCAGCACAAAGTCCAATGATTATAAGTAGCAATAGGGTAGTGAGGGTCATTTTCATGAATTATTAGTTATAGAGGAATAGTAAGGTAGTATTTTTTTCCAGAGGCATTATTAAGTTTGTTCTGTTTTAACCATGGGTTTAGCAAGCGAATTTCTTTGTAGCTAGTTCCCATGTTTTTGGCAAATTTAGCAATGTTTGTGATGGTGGTATCTACTTGTACTGTTCTTGTATTGGAAAGATTGTATAAGTCTTCGGGATCAAATTCAAAGCCATAAAGATCTGGGTGGCTGATAATTTCTTTGACTGCAATTACACGCAACATATAGCGGGCTGTTTCCTCTACCAATAGCAAATCGTAATAATCAGTGACCATTTGGGCTTTTAGTTTTCTTGCTATTCCTGCGCGTCCAGCATTGTAGGAAGCAGCGGCTAAAGTCCAGTTTCCAAACTTTTTGAAGGCTATATTTAAGTATCTACAGGCTACTTCTGTAGATTTTACCACGTGATAACGTTCATCTACATTGTCATTTATTTCCAAGCCGTTTTCTTTTCCTGTTCCTTTCATTATTTGCCAAAAACCTCTGGCTCCAGCATGAGAAGTTACATTACGCAAGCCACTTTCTATCAAGGCTAGGTATTTGAAATCATCTGGAATTCCATTTTTTTTTAGAATCGGTTCAATAATTGGAAAGTACTTATTGGCTCGTTTAAAAAGGAGTAATGTATTGGATTGCCAATAGGTGTTTACTAAAAGTTCTCTGTCAATACGTTCTCTTACATCCCATTTTTCGAGAGGAAGACGTTCACCTGCAAAATTTAAATTATCAGGAATCTTTACCGCTTTAATTTGGTAAAATTCACTCACGTTTTTTACAGGTTGTTTAATGGTATCTTCGGATTTTGTAGGTACCAAGGTGGTGCTCATACTACTTTTTGTAGCAAAAACAAAAAAGGAGCTTAACAAAACGATGTTAGCGATTAATAGGATACGTAATGGCCTCTTCATAATTCAGCAATTTAATTTTTGTGGATAATATACAAAAATAGTTGGAATTTTATGAAAGAACATTAATTTTTATACGAGTAATAAACAAACAAATATGATGGATTCGTATTTAAATGACGCTCAGTTTTTCATCAATAATAGTACAGATTGTTTTGGCTTTATTAAGAATCATGACATGTGTACCACCTTTAATTTGAATAGGTGCATCGATATGTTTTATAGGGAAAACAGCATCATCAGTCCCATGAATTTGGATGGTGTTTTTCAGTGGCATATCTTGTTTCCAGTGCAGTACATTGTAGATGGCCCAAGTCAGGTATTTTTCGTCCTTCATGGTCATGTAATTCTCGTAGAGTTTAATTCTAGTTTGTACAAAATCACCAAGAAATAAATTAGAAAATTGATCTAGGTTTTGAAATGCTTTTAGCGGAAAAAGTTTGTAGGCTTTCGTTTTTTGAATTATTCGTAACCGTTTTGGTAATTCTTGTGATGTTTTGACACTAGAAATTAAAAATAGGGCATTGGTCTTAATGTGTTTGCTCATTTCCTGCACCATAATGCCTCCGAAGGAAACGCCTAATAGCACAGGGTTTTCGTGTTTGACAAAAGTCGACATTCGTTTTGCATAGTCTTGGATTGTTTCCTCCGGAGATAAGGGAACTAGCCAATCTATGGTATACACCTCATATTTGTCCATGTCAAATTGTAAATATTCAAATATTCTTGAATTAGCAGCAAGTCCGGGGACGAAATATAGTGGTGTTTTTGAGCTCATTTTATATGTATTCTGGAATTGTATTCCAATTAAATTTAACCAGTCCATCTTCGTCTATTTCACTTAAAGTAACCGTATGGATGGTGTTGATTAGACTAGGGTTCCATGGAGCTTTTACTTTTACATAGTTCTCTGTAAACCCGTTGATATAACCATGTTTATTTTCTCCTTCAAAAAGAACAGATAATGAATTTCCTAACTGAGATTCATAAAAGGCTCTTCGTTTTTTTTCTGACAAACCACGTAGCATTTTACTGCGCTTATTACGTACTTTTAAAGGAACAGAACCTTCCATTTCTATGGCCTCTGTATTGGGTCTTTCAGAATAGGTAAACACGTGTAAGTAGGAGATGTCTAACTCGTTTATATAGTTATAAGTATCCAAGAATAATTCGTCAGTTTCTCCAGGGAACCCAACAATAACATCTACGCCAATACAAGCATTAGGCATCAACTCCTTTATCTTAGAAACTCTGTTGGTATATGTTTCTGTCAAATACCTACGTTTCATTTTTCGAAGTAATACATCACTTCCTACCTGTAGAGGAATATGAAAGTGAGGCATAAAGGATTTTGATTTTGCAACAAATTCTATCGTTTCGTTTTGTAATAAATTCGGTTCTATAGAGGAAATTCTCAAACGGTGAATTCCTTCTACTTCATCCAATGCTTCTACCAATTCGGCAAATGTGTTTTCGTGTTTTTTATCACCAAATTCACCTTTACCATAATCACCTATATTAACCCCTGTCAATACAATTTCCTTGATCCCTTTACTGGATATTTCTTTGGCATTGTCCAATACATTTTGCAAGGCATCACTTCTAGAAATCCCTCTGGCCAAGGGGATCGTACAATAGGTACATTTATAGTCACAACCATCTTGCACCTTTAAAAAGGCACGCGTTCTATCACCTATAGAATAAGAACCTACATAAAAATCTGCTTCTCCTATTTCGCAAGAATGCACCTCTCCGATAGGGTTTTTTGATAAATTATTGATGTAATCGGTTACTTTGAATTTTTCGGTAGCTCCCAATACCATATCTACTCCGTTTACATTGGCCAATTCTTCTGGCTTTAACTGAGCATAACAGCCGATGGCTATTAAAAAGGCATCTTCGTTTAGTTTTAAAGCAGATTTTACGATGGTTTTAAATCGTTTGTCCGCATTGTCCGTTACCGAACAGGTGTTTATCACATATATGTCGGCAACTTCGTCAAATCCTACTCTTTGAAACCCTTCCTTTACAAAACTTCTTGAAATGGTAGAGGTTTCGGAAAAATTTAATTTACATCCAAGGGTGTAAAATGCTACTTTCTTATCTGACATGTTGTGCTTTAATTATAAATGATGGTTGACTTTCTAAGTTGAAAATCGAATGCAAATTTACAATAATTTTATCAATATAAAGAAAACAATTCATTTGTAAAGCGCTTAGTATTCAGTGTGTTAAGATTATTGTTGGTGCTTGGTTGCTGTTTTTTATAGTATTTTACTTTTTTAAAGAGCTGTTTTTATACATTGCAGTATCAGGAATTAAAACGATAAGCCATGCCAGTAGAAAAACCTTATTATGCGGTACTATTTACATCACTCAGAACAGTAGAGGATAAAGGATACAATGAGATGTCCGAAAGGATGGTAGATTTGGCAAGAAATCAGCCGGGGTTTATAGGTGTAGAAAGTGCAAGGGAAACTGTAGGTATTACCATTTCCTATTGGGAAACCTTGGAGGATATTAAGCAATGGCGGCTGCAGTCCGAACATAAAATAGCGAGAGAGCAGGGGAAGAAAATCTGGTATTCGGAATTCAAGGTGCGTATTTGCCAAGTACTGAGAGAATACGAGTTTTCAAAGTAAAAAAAGACGCGCAATAATGCACGTCTTTTTAATTAATTGGGTGTCTTAAACCGTCTTATTTATTGTTTAAAACTATATAATCAAGCATCTTATTCATTAAATGTACACGGTCTCTTCCTCGTACATTATGTTCGTGCATTGGGTAGGTGAAAAAATCTATTTGAACACCTTCTTTTACTGCTTTTTGTAGTAAAGACATGCTGTGTTGCGGTACCACTACAGGGTCTACACTTCCATGAATGATCAGCATTTTTCCGTCTAAATTTTTAATATAGTTTGTTACATGTGCCTTTTTATAACCTTCTGGGTTTTCCTGTGGCGTATCCATATAGCGCTCTCCATACATTACTTCATAATATTTCCAATCGATTACTGGACCTCCAGCAACAGCAGTCGTAAATACACCAGGATGTCTTAGCATAAGCGAGGTGCTCATAAAACCTCCATAGCTCCATCCGTTTACCGCAATACGGTTTGCAGCTACATATGGCAATGATTTTAGGTAATCAATTCCTGTTAGTTGGTCTTCCATTTCGTGTTCACCTACATTTCTGTGAATGACATTTTCAAAGGAAAACCCTCTGTTTTTAGAACCTCTATTGTCTAAGGTAAAGACGATATAATCTTGATTAGCGGTAAAAATAGGCATCCATAAACTAGCACCTGCCATCCAAGTATTGGTGACCATTTGTGCATGTGGACCTCCGTATACATAAATTAGTACTGGGTATTTTTTTGAAGGGTCAAAATTTGCTGGTTTGGTGATTCTACCGTGTAGCGTAATCCCATTTTTTGTTTTTAAATCGATGAACTCACTCGTCCCTAATTTGTATCCTTTTAAAGGGTTTTCTGCTTTAAATAATTCGGTCTTTCTCCCTTTTTTAACCTCGATAATTTGGCTGATTTTTGGAGTCGTTATATTGGAATAGGTATCTATTAAATAAGTACCATTTGAACTTAACTGCGTTCTATGTGTTCCAGATACCGTGGTAAGTGGTGTAGTTTTACCGCTTTTTAAATTGATTTTAAAAGACTGCTTCTCTCTGCCATCGGTTCCCGTTCCAACTATAATTACATGTTTTCCTTTGGCGTCAAATCCTAAAATGTCTTGAACTACCCAGTTAAAATGCGTCAATTGTTTTACCAATGTTCCGTTAGTGGTATAATGGTATAAATTCATAAACCCATCACGCTCACTAAACCATAAAAAGTCGGTATTGCTGTTGGGTAAAAATACGGCAGGATGTTCTGGTTCTGCCCAAGTCTCTTCTTTTTCTTCAAAAAGTGTGGTTATTTTTTTTCCACTAGCAACATCATAACTGTTAAACCAAACATGATTTTGTCCCCTGTTGATTTCTGCTAGAAACAATTGTTTTTCGTCAGGAGACCAGCTTAGGTTTGTCAAATAATGCTCGTCTGTAGTGTCGATGTCTAAGTAACGTACGTTTCCTGTTGCTAGTTCGTAAATTCCTATTTTTGCTTGTTCGCTCCCTTGTCCTGCCATTGGGTATTTTATGTTTTTTAAGGTGGCTGGGTAGGTAGATACATTTACTAACGGATAGTTGGAAACATTGGTTTCATCCTTTTGATAAAAGGCTAAATAGTTTCCTTTTGGACTCCAAAAGATACCTCCTGTAATTCCAAATTCACTACGATGTATGGTTTGTCCTGAAACAATATTCTTATCTTTAATAGCTGTTACAACGATCTTCTTTTCAGTTGCCGTGGCTAGGTATAAATTGTTTTCTAAGGTATAAGCAATATGTGTTGCAGCATTATTTAAGACGATGTTTTCGGCATGTGCTGCATAAAAAATACTGTTTTCTTCTTTTTTTGATTGATAGTTATAGCCTACAATTCCTCCATTTAGCGTGAATCTTAAATAGGTTTTATTGACGCCTGTTAGATACGGCAGTCTTTTTAATTGTGGGAATGTTTGTTGTAATTCTTCTAAAGAGATCGTTTGAACTACTTGTTGTGTTTTAGCATTTGTAAAGGTAAAACCGGCGGCTGTTTTTTGGAGGTAAGTTTCCGTGTTTTTTACCCATTGTAAATTACTCAAGCTCTTAGGATATAGTCCTTTGTAGTAGCCTAAGACGGAGTCTTCTATGGTGAGTTCTTTTTGTTGTGCAACACTTTGAAAAAGTATGAAAGAGACACACAGTATCATTATTTTTTTCATGGGTAAAACGATTTTGAGTTTTAAACAAATATAAGTGTTCGTACTTGTTTTTAGGGCTCAAAAGTCATAAAATCCTCTTAATTTAACTGTAAGCGGGCCATGATAGGGTAGTGGTCGGATAATTTTTCTGTATAGGTTTTAAAGTGATTGACAGTAATGGTGTTGTCGCTTAATATAAAATCGATACGGAGTGGAAATGGATAGTCGAATGTTTTTCCAAAACCTTCACCAGCTTCCACAAATGCATCATTTTTATTGTTTATTAATTGATGATAGACCCAAGAAAATGCGTTGTTATTAAAGTCACCACAAAGGATGATTTTATACGGACATGATTCTTGATGGGCTACTAATAAATCTGCTTGTGTACCTTGTTTTTGAAAAGAAGTTTCCATGCGCTTTCGCAATTTTTCGGGTGTCTTTTCTCCGAAATTTTCTTTTCTAGGATTTACACCTAAAGATTCTAAATGTACATTGTATACTCTAACCGTATCGCCGCCTTTAACAATATCGGCAAAAATAGCATTGTTATTGCTGCTAGGAAAGTTGAGTGATCCTGATTTTATAATTGGATATTTACTATAAATAGCTTGTCCAAAGGTGGTTCTTTTTATACTTGTTTTTTTATAACGATAAGGGTATTGTTTGTTTAATTTGTTCGTGGGGTAATACTCTTGTAAACACAATATGTCGGGCTTGGTTTTTCTTATAAACGCAGCAATTTCTCCTTCGATATTCTCTTTTTTAATCCATTCAAAAATATTAAACATACGGACATTAAAGGACATTATTTTTAAATCCTTCGTTAGCATTATTTTCTTAGGTTCAAAGCCATACACTTGCTGTATCGCGAGAAAACTAATCCCTAAAGCAAAGGCAGAGATTAAAAAAGGACGTTTAATTTGAATGATCCAATAGATCAAAAAGAGTATATTTAAAAAGAGTAGAATAGGGGTACTCAAGCTTATAAAAACACTGAATGCATAACTGTTTGGCGATACATATTTTACCAATACCGCGAGGACTAGGCACAAGGCGATGATGGAATTAAGAAATTTCATAAGGGCGTCAAACGGTGAAAACTTTTTCATGTATAGTATTAGTCGGTTCTTGCTTTTTTTTGGGGTAAGGTATTATTTTTTTCCGGCGTGGAAAAGAAAATCTTTTTCCTCCTTGCTCAGTGTTTCGTAGCCAGATTTACTGATTTTATCTAAGATCAAATCTATTTTACGTTGGTCTATAGGTTTGGTCGATTTTCTAGGGCTTGTGGTTTTTTTGTTTTTAGACTTGTAAACAGTTCTTAAAGGGCTGTTTTTAGTGCTAACTAAATTAGTTACACGTTCTATGGTGTCAGAAAACCATTTTCCAATATCGTTATTTTTTTGCATTTGTTTGGCATAAATAAAACCAAAGAGTGCTCCGCCTAAATGCGCAATAGCACCACCATTGTCTATGTTTTTTATTTGAAGTACGTTTAAGAGTACAAATACGGCTGCCAAGACCCATAATTCAACACTTCCAATAAATCGAAGACGTAGTGCATACCGTGGTACTTTTGTTGCGACAGCTACAAAGATAGCCAATACTCCCGCCGATGCGCCTCCTAAGGCTGCACCAGAATTTTGATTGATATAATTCAATCCTAAAAAAGAAAGACCTCCAAAAATAACCCCTAAAAAAAAGACATTATAAAATTGTTTCACACTGTAAAAATCCAAGAAAATACGTCCTATATAAAATAAGACCATAAGATTCGAGAGGATGTGAAATAAGTTTACATGAATAAATGCATAGGTGATAACAGTCCACGGTTTGTACATAAAAGCAGACAAATCGGTGGGTAATGTAAACCAATCTAGCATAAAAGTACGCGCCAAATAGGTGACTAAAAACAAACCTACATTAATATAGATTAACTTTTCGGCAGGGTCTGCTTTTTTTAATTCGTACTGTAAATCACTTAATATACTCATTAGTTAAACTGTTTAAATTGATTTTGTTTCCAATACCATGCAATGACAAATCCTATGATAGCACCTCCAATATGGGCGAAATGTGCAACGTTTCCAACAGAGTACTTAGTCACACCGAAAAATAAATCCCCTGCAATCATTAAAGGTATAAAATATTTTGCAGCTATAGGGAATGGGAAAAACATTAAAGCCAATTTTGCATTGGGATAGGCAATTCCATAAGCTACAAGTATTCCATAGATTGCTCCAGATGCTCCTACGGCTGGAGTGTAGAAAATAGCGTAAAATTCTGACAATTCACCTTCGCTAATATATTCTAGGATTTGAGTATTATACGATCCGGAAGTTAATAAGTTTTGAATGTCGGAAGCAGATACACCTGCACTTATAAGTTGTTCATAGATCCCGTTAAACTGGTAATAATTAACAGCGGTGTAAATTAAGCCTGCACCTAAGCCTGCTGAAAAGTAAAAGAAAATAAATTTAGATTTTCCCCACATTCGTTCTAAGGGTGTTCCGAAAGCCCACAAGCCATACATATTGAACATAATATGCATAAACGATTGCTGGCTATGCATAAACATATGC
>NVRM01000089.1 GCA_002400885.1 Flavobacteriaceae bacterium | reverse complement strand
ACTTTCTATTGAAATGACCACGGAACAATGGTACGAAATTTACATTGCTTCCGAAGGACAGCAGTTACCGTAAATACAATAGTAATTACATTTTAATAATGGATAAGTCCTATAGAAGTTGTGTTATCAACACATCGCTTCTATAGGGCTTATTATTATAACACTAGCCTCCAAAAAAACCTCATAAATTGTATCTTTTTACTATGCAAGATAATAAAGTTTGGAGGTTACTCATTTTTAACTTAAAAACAAGTCTGGTTTAAATTTTAAATTCCCTTGAGAATTTCCTCTTATTTTCTTAGTTCCTTGTCCTACTCGATTATAGACGTTGTCAAGGCTGAAATAAATAGCTAGTGATATTCTTGTTTCTTTACAAAATCAGAAAAAGCATGTTTTTTATTGGCAACAGTTCTACCTATCTAATTGAAACAAAAAAATAATTAATCCTTGCAATATAAAATTGTGATTTCACTGTGTTTTCATTAACCCGTATTAATGTTATAATTTGTGTCTTTTGTTTAATGCCTTGGAAAAACATCACTTAAAATATCGCATTTATTCAGCTATCCACGCTACGAAGTATGTCACGAATTACTTACAACAAAAGAAGAAAAGTTATAAGTTATTATAGACTTTATCACATTTATCTTATGAGGCACAATGATTCAGTACCCAACGAGGTGCTAAATCTATTATTTGACGGATTAATAGAGAATATGTATTTTTGATTCGCTTGAAAAATTCATTAAAATTATTATTTTTACAAAATAAAAACAATAAATTCTTCTAATTTTTAAATTAAACTTTCGGGTAATTGTGATTAAATAAAAATAAAACCCCGATTTCATTTCCTTGTTTTTTTATTAAAATTGCTGTTTTATAAAAGGTAATTACACCCAATAATTATTGGTGATTTTCACCTTCAGAAATCCAGTACATAGAAGTTTTAGATTGGAAATTATATCTAAAAAAAAAAGGTCTTTTAAAGCCTATGATTCACACATAACACCCCCCTCTAATTCTTCTAATTTACTTTTAAAAAAGGATGACTATTTCTCCGTTGAAATTATTAAATAATTCCATTTTTTATCTTGTTAAATAATTATTTTAAACTGTAGATAAGCTGTGTATAACTAAATTTATGAGTTTCCGAAAAATACGATAAGGTATTTATCAAGAAATGACTACTTGTTAAAATATAATTATACAGCTTGTTTACCGGAAAACATATAGATACAGTCAATATATTTTTTATAATACTTTTTGTGTTTTATACGATAAAGTATTTAAGCGTTAGAGAAGATGTGTTTTTGATCAAAGGGTCATTTAGGGTATTTAAGGCCTCCTATCTCAATGATTTTTCACAAACAGGAAATAAGACCCCACAAGAACCCTCTCTTTATTAAGACCTGTAAAAACAAGAAAACTACTTAAAGAAGCGCTGAAAAGAATGCCCTTATTTGAATGAATTTTCCACAATAATAAAAATGATGGTTTGCATTTATTGATTAAAAAAAAAGAAAAACCAACCACATTCATTTCGCTTAAATAAGCAAGAAATAAAAGTGAATTCATATAGCAAACAATAAAATTATTGAGAACGATAATTTCTTTTTTTTACACCATTAACAAGTTGGAAATAAAACAACTTAAAATTTAAGTGAACGAAATAAAAACAAAGAATCCGAAAAAGTGTTTTTTAAAGAGCGTCAGAGTGTAGGGATCGCTTTCCTACAATTACAATATTCTACCTTACAAATCACAAATAAGCACTTGTAACTCCTAGACAGGTCGATCTTAGTTATTTGGATAAAACGAAAAGCACAAGCACATCAAAAAAGGAAAAACATAAGCCTCTTACAATAAGAATACGGACACCGTAAATTATTTTATTGGAGGTGTTTTAACTAAGGAGAAAAGGATCATAAAGGTGGCTGTTATAAAACTCATTGTCATAAGTATCCCAGATAACATGACCACATATTTTAAACTTGTCATTCCCAACCACATAAAATAAATACCTCCAAAAGACACGAGGATAGATACAAACGGTTCTATCATGACTACTTTTTTAAGTGTTTTATTAAAGCTTGTAATAGACACTAACAAGGAGAGCATAAAAAACAAGACCGACAAGGAAATCATATGATTGTGGATCAAGGTAATAATGGCCTGTTTTTTCTTTTTAAATTTCATAACAGTTGCCTCTTCATCATTCTCGTTTCCTAAGTATTGTTCCTCAATACCCGTAGGAGTATTGTTTGTAGTTTCGTTGACAAATGCTAAGCCGGTATAATATCCAATACTTAACACGATTACAAAGGCACCGATGAGTAATTTTACTTCTTGTGGAAATTGATGAATTAAACCGTGAAATTTCATATTATAATATATTTTTTTCGTGAAGAATAGCAATAGAGGCTAAAAAATCATTAATTGTTTCCGTCATAGATTCCGCCGACAAAGTAGCGCCAGAAATCGCCGCGATGTCATATTGATATCTCAATATATCCCCGCCTGTTTTACCTGTGAATTGTCGCAACCATCGCCTACTTCCTATTTCAGAACCGTGATCCTCACGATACACTAACACTTTGGTCTTTGCAATGATTAAATTTGCATCTAAGATGACTATAAAATCAAATTCATCTGTTTTCCCAAAACCATGACCATAATAAAAGTAGCCCAGTATTTTAGTGTCAGCTTGAATTTTAAAAAAATTCTCTGCATTTAGTTTTGCCACTAAATCCTTCTGAACTTCTTCAGAAAATGTAATTCCTATTTTATCAAATACTTCTACTTCAAAAGTAGCCTTAATTTGTTTGTCAATTTTTTTATGGACTTTTGTTGGAATGGTAAAACTAACGAATAGGAATACCGAAAAGGACAAAAACATCATTTTATAATTCATAATAACAAATTTAAACTTTATTTTAAAATTCATCAACTTCTTTCAGAATTATCTAAGGACAAAACTTTCAAGAAATGAATACAACTTCTAACAATAAATATACCAGCCTATTCATCATTAAAAAGAGGCTTGTTACACTTTATTGAACAAGCCTCTTTTAGAAAATACTAGTATTTTACAACGGGTTTATTAGAACCAAATACCTAAACCAGCGTTGAATATTTTTACAGACTCACTTCCACTTACAGCGTTGTCAGAAATTTGGTAATCCACTTTAAAAGCAGCACCTTTAGCAATACGGTAATTTATTCCGAAAACCAAATCTGTTCTGTCATATGCTTTATTGGCTTCAAATCCTTCTGTAGCGGCTTGTGTATTGTAAGCCTCATAACGTACAAAAGGCGTTAATCTCTCAATACCCTTTAGGTCAAACCCATACGCGATTTCCGCATAATACCCCTTCATTTCAGCACCTAAATCCTTATTTGCTAATGCATTGTATTCTTTAGTCCCTGATAATTTAGAGGCGATGTACTGACCACGTAATTCCAAGTCATTGTACTTGTAACGAGCATCAAATCCAATCATTGAAACCCCCACAACAGACGCTTCATTGAACGTATCGTCCGTTTGAGTATCACCAAAGTATCCCGAAAGACCTAGTCTTAATCCAGGAAGACCATAATAATCTAATTTTGCAGAAAAATTAGGTGATGAAACTTGAGACTCAATACCTTTTTGACGTCCTTTTCTCAATCCATCTTTCCCTCTTAAAAACCCCTTACCATCTGCAAAAGATTTAAATCCATTAAAGATATACGCTTGATATTTTAACGATGCAGCATCAATTTTACCTGTTACCCCAATTCCAATTTCTCTCCACGTGGTTGGAACGATATATTTATCTACATTCGGTCGCTCTACACCGTAAAAAGTAGTAGGCTCATGGTATTCGTTGATAATTCCCATGGGCACTAACATTAAACCTGCCTGAACATTAAAATTGTCATTTACTCTGTATTTTAAGAAGGCCTGCTCTACATATAACTCAACAACATGTTCATATTCAATTTCAGTCATAAAACTTACTTTATCATTGAACTTATAACCTATTAACATTATTAAACGGTGAATGTCTAATTTTCCAACGGCTGACCCATCTGGCTCATTGTAATCAATTTGACCATACCCACCTATCGTTAATCCTTTGGGGAGTTTTGAAGAAGTCATTTTTTGTGCGGCATTTTGAGTAAGCGCTTGTTTTGTGCCTTCCTGAGCAAATATGACTGCTCCAAAACATAGTGCAACTACGAATGAAATAATTTTTTTCATATTACTATTATTAGATTTAATTTAAATAATTTGATTTAACACATCAAATATAGAAACCCTTTTTGTCAAAAAAAAGATTTATTTAGACTAATCTTAAATAAGATGACAATAATCATATTTAATAAATGAGATAAAAACACCTCTTTATTTTAATCTAAAAAAAAATAAAAAAATTTGCACTTGATGACATATATCATGCTACAGAGCGTATAGCTGCCTTATCTTTGTAGTACCTTAAAAGGTATTTGTTAGTTAGTAGTAATTAGGATTTCAATCCTTTTAAAAGAGCCTCTGTTCATTCATTGGCTCTTTTTTAATTTAACAAGTAACTGGTTTTTATTTCCGAAAACTGTATTTAAAAAGAAAGACTTCTTTTTTTCATGAGGAAAAACAAGAAGCCTTTTAATTCTAGTTTAGGATTTCTTCTATAAAATACTTTTTAAATAAGCAATGATGGCTTTGCGAATATCACTTGCTTTATCTGTAGGCTTATTTTTATGAATTTTAAGCACCCCTGGAGCTTCTTTATTTAGAAAAGGAATATCATTTCCTGTTAGCAGATACTCACTAAATGCCACGGAATACACCTTTGTTCGATGTATTTTCTCCAATCCATGCATCCATATTTTTTCCTCCTTATTATAATCAAATTGAAAACGTTGTAAATAAGCCCCTTTTCCAGATTTTAACCTTCCAAAATTCAACACTTTTATAAGAAGACTTCCTTTGAGCTCAACTTTTAACACACTTCCTCCAAAAGGAAGTATTCTAAAAATATCCACCCCCGTAATATCCCCTTGTAATTGATCATCTATTCGAATAGAACCTCCATTTACAATGGCGCCATCCACCTTGTTATCGAAAGAAAAGGCCATGGCTTTGGTGATCAGATCTCCTAAATTGGTTTGTTCACTTCGAATGAAAGTATCACGACCATCTAGGGGAATTTTAGCCGTATAAATAACATCGCTCGGATCTTCCATTATTTTTTCTAATTGGGTATTTAATAAAAGCGTCCATTTTTGTACGATTTCATCTATACCTTTATCTGTTCCTGTAGCTTCATTGATCGCACGTAATTCAGAAACTATATGCGTTTCCTTGGTTTGGGTATTAAAAGTGATTCTATGAATATAGACTGTTTTTGCATTGGCATCTGCTTTTGTAATCACAGCATCCCCTACAGGAATAGACATATGAACATGTTCGTGTCCTCCCATAATAAGAGGGATATTTGGGAGTGACCTGGCTAACAATTTATCCTGTTCTATAGTTAAATGTGTTAGTCCGAAAATCACATCTGTTTTAGGGAGTAACTTTTTATTGGCATAAATTGCAGCTTGATAAAAATCTCCATAATCCACATAATTCTTTGGGTTTGAATTTATCGTAGCACTTATAAATCCAATTTTAATGGCTACACCCTCCTTATTTTGGATGTGAAATATAAATTCTTTTGGCAATGGCTTGTTTCCTTTTTTTGCGTTTACAGTAAACCTAGAAAGTCCATCAGGAGTGTTATGCATAGGATTTGTCGCAATCCATTGAAAAGTAGCTTGGTCTAAGCGTTCTTGGAAAGCTACTTCATTTAAATCAAACTCATGATTTCCCAAAGCCACTAAATCAAATTTCATGGCATTCATCACTTCAATCATATGCCTGCCTTTCACGCGTTTTCCCTGTATCTTTATATTTCCGATTAATGAAGGGTTTAAGAAATCACCTGCCATAAACAGGAACGTATTCGGGTTTTCCGCAATTAAGTCTTGGTGAAGTTTTTCAACCCTTGCCATCCCTCCTACCGTACCACCTTCTAAAGGGGATATTTCGTACACATCATTCACTTGTAAAAATGTAAAAGAAACCACAGGCTTGTGTTCCGTACAAGAAACTAAGGTAGTACAGGCCCATAAAAGAACAACTATTTTCAGTAAACGCATATTATATTTTTAACCAAAATAACCTATTATTTTGAATGAGTCTTTATAAGATTTGTTTTATTAGCTATTTCTTTGTAAGTTGAACAAGTCAAATTGCTATTTCTCAATAAATGAACCCAAGTAAAAAGTTTACCGTACAAAGCATTAGCCGTCCATTTATAATTGCATTAATTTCAATCATTATATTTTTCGGACTAGGGATACTTATGCTTCGTGAGAAAGAAATCACCTTTCGAAATAACATCGCACAGAATATGTATGCTGAATACGTCCTGGAATCAAAGAAAGACTATATAAAAACAGCTATTGACAGGAAAATAACTGAATTACAGCAACAATTTAATTTTCAGCAACAAACCAGAGATAGCGCCTTCTTTTGGAGTGATAAGTTTCAAAATATCATTAAAAAAGAATGCCTAATGCGTATTAAAAACATGCAACTTAAAAAAGGAGGCTATGTTTGGGTAGAGGAAATTTATGATTATGATGGCGGTGATAAATTCGCAATTCAGCTCCACAATCCAACGAAACCTGAGATGGACAATAAATGGCTATCCACCAACGACAAAGATCTCATGGGAATAAAATTCTATGCCCTTATGCTAGACGTTGTTAGAAATAACAAAGATCCCTATTTTAAATACTGGTACCCTAAGTTAGGAACTGACACTATTACACAAAAAATATCTTATGTCAAGCTGTTTAAACCATTTGACTGGGTTATTGGGACCGGCGTTCATTTAGATGAAATTGAAAACTTTACAACAAGATCACAGTCAGAATTTGATACTAAATTTGCTCCCTTTAAGAAAAATTCGTTTATCTATGTATTTATTCTGCTGGTGATAACGTTATATATCGCCTTTTTACATAAAAAAAGGATTCAAGGTTTAATTCATTTTTATATTTCTAAAGTTGCTGAAAAGGAAGAACAACTCATTCGGTTTAATGATGACTTAGAATTAATAATTACTGACAGAACAAAAGATCTACAGGAAATAAACGTGGAATTAAAAACGGCAAAAGAGGCTGCTGAAGAAAGCAACAAATTAAAAACAGCGTTTCTTGCGAACATGAGCCATGAAGTAAGAACACCTATGAATTCTATTCTTGGTTTCTCTGATCTCTTAACAGATAAAGAAAATACCCCTCATCAAATAAATAGGTATGTAGGGTTTATTCAGAAGTCTGGACAGCAGTTATTAAATACGATCAATGATATTTTGGATATTTCTAAGATAGAAGCACATCAATTAGAAATCGAGTTAGAAGAAGTTTCATTGAATGAAATCTTAGAAGATGTTTATAGCCATACCGATAAACTTTATGGAACGACTGCCATAAAATATAGTTTACTCAGCCCAAAAACAAACAAGAATATCATGATATTCACCGACCCGTCAAGGTTTAAACAAGTGTTTATTAAACTCATCAGTAATGCGTTCAAATTCACAGATGAAGGGAGTATTAGTATAGGGTATTCCATTATTAATGAGGAAAATAAACCCAAAATATTGTTCTTTGTAAAGGATACAGGTATCGGAATTACAAAAACAAAACAGCACCTTCTTTTTAAGCATTTCTCACACGCTAGTGAGAACGAATATCGTCAAGGAAATGGCATAGGCTTAAGTATATGTAAAGGATTGGTAGATTTAATGGGAGGAGAAATCTGGTTTAGTTCTGAAAAAGGACAGGGAAGTTATTTTTATTTTACAATTCCCTTTAAGCCATAAGTCCTCAACTAATAAAACATACATCACTCATATTTGCCATTAATTGTATTGCTTATGAATCATAAAACATTTAGTTCTGACAGTTTTAGTCGCCCGTATTTTATAGCATTTTGTTGTGTCTTATTAATTGTAGGTGGAGGGTTGTATTTGTTACGAGAAAAGGAGCTAAACGATCTCCGAGAGATAGGTAATGATAGTTTTTCTGAATTTGTTTTAAAAAGCAAAAAAAAACATTTAAAAACAGTCATTACATCCATTGTCAAGGATTTGGACATCGAATATAATTTTCATAAAGGAACTACGGATAGCATCACCTTCTATTCCGAAAATTTTCAAGCAATTATTCGTCAAGAAGCACTCCATAGAATAGCGCGATTTCCAATTGGAAAGAACAACTACATATGGGTTAGTGAAATAAAAAATTATGATGGGGGTGATAAATATGCGATACAGCTACTCAATAAAAACCAACCCGAAATAAATAATAAGTACATGAGTACTTTTGAAAAAGATATCAAAGGAAATTACCTATTATCTGTAGAATTGGAAGGCGTAAAAAAACACCAGTCTTTTTTCTACTCCTATTGGATGCCAAAATTAAACTCTGATTCTATTACCCAAAAAATATCCTATGTAAAGTTGTTTAAACCTTATCATTGGATCATTGGAACTGGAGCACATTTAGATGTAATCAAAAACCAAGCAAAAAAAAATAGATTAAACTTTAAAGAAAAAATTAATGAAAGAACAAAATACACCCTCTTCTATTCCTTCATTTTATTACTTATATCAATTGCTATTGCTTACTTTTATAATAAAAAAATAAAAAAAACAATCCATTATTATATTTCAAAAGTAACACGAAAAGAAGCAGAATTAATTTCATTTAATAATGCCCTTGAAGAAAAAATAACCCTGAGAACTCATGACGTCCTAAAAGCAAATAAGGAACTCAAAGCTGCCATGATTATGGCAGAGGAGAATGCCCGTGTAAAAGATGCTTTTCTTGCCAATATGAGTCACGAGGTTCGAACACCTATGAATTCTATTATTGGTTTTTCCGAATTACTTGAAGAAGACGACAACAGCCCACAACAAATAAAAAAATACAGTTCCTTTATTCAAGAATCAAGTCAGCAATTATTGGGGATATTTAATGACCTTCTTGATGTATCTAGATTGGAATCCAATCAATTGGAAGTAAATTGTGTAAAAATAGCATCAACTGACATTTTAAAAACACTCCATGAAATTCATGAGAAAAAATTCAAAAACCATGCTGTCTCGCTCATATTGAAACAACCAGACAACGCTATAAATATTCAATTCTATGGCGATTACAACCGTGTAGTACAAGTGTTTAATAAGTTAATACACAATGCGTTTAAATTCACTTCCGAAGGATCAATTGCCTTTGGTTATAGTATTTTAAAGAACACTCCCTCAGATATGATTGTCTTTTATGTAACAGATACAGGCATTGGTATCTTAAAAGAAAATTACCATTTACTATTTCATAATTTCACTCAAGGAGGAGAAGGAACTTACAAACAAGGAAATGGTATTGGACTGAGTATTGCCAGAGGATTGGTTCATTTAATGAAAGGAAAGATTTGGTTTGTTTCGGACCTCGGAAAAGGAAGTACATTTTATTTCTCTTTACCAATAGCAAATGAAGACTAAGAAAACACCCTTATCTCCTGACAGTAAGTGTATTGAAATTAATTACACGTATATTTGCATTCGATTTTTGCTGGTTAAAATAAGAGACCAAACGCTCTGTCGGCATATTTCCTGTTAAATCATCCTTGGCCATCGGACAGCCTCCATTACCTTTGATGGCACCATAAAAAAGTAAGCCCTGTAGGTAAGAAGCATGTAATTGTGCTCTAATAAACACCACTTATAGTAAGTTGTATTTACAAAATAAAATACCTTTGAAACAAATACTCGCGTAAAACTATGAATAAAACAACAATTTTCACTGTAAGAAGTATTAGTAGGCCTTACTTAATTGCCCTGATTATCATAATTATATTATTAGGATTGGGTCCTATAATAATGCGATCATTAGAACTTAGCTCTAGAAAACTTATAGGCTCCGAAATTTTTAAAACACATGTTTTAAGTAATAAGAAAGAAGCCTTGAAGTCAAAAATTGACCAACAGTTAAGTAAACTAGAAGCTGATTATAATTTATACCGAGAATTAACGGATAGCACCTTGTTTTATTCCGATGCATTCCAAGCCAAGATTCAAAAAAGATCCCTATTGCATTTAATAGATTTAGAAGCTAAAATTGGAGGCTATATTTGGGTAGAAAAAATAATAAATCACAAAGGAGGAAAAAACTATGCCATACAAATATACAGTCCTAGTACAGAAAAAAAAGATGGAGACTCTATCAGTACTTTCGAAAAAGACGAAAGAGGTAATTATTTCTACAGAAAAGAACTCAATGCCATTCATGAGACGCCTCCACAATTTTACAGTTACCAATGGATGAATAAAAAAAGAGGTGTTGTAGCAGATAAAATAGGCTATTCTAGATTATTTAAAGGCTATGACTGGATTATAGGTAGCGGCGTATTCCTATATGAAATT
>NVRM01000088.1 GCA_002400885.1 Flavobacteriaceae bacterium | reverse complement strand
CCTTGGTATAAAAAAGCTGTTACCATGTGAATTCCTACAGCCCAAAACACCGACAAAAACACTCCTGGAATATACACTTTTGGATTGGGTATTTTCCCTTGATAACGCATCATCAAAAGATACATTGGTACAGTAATATTTATCATCAAATAGCCATTTAACACTAAAACATCCCATGTTAACATAGAGTTTGGAAAGTTAAAAACCCCTATTCCTGGCAACATATGCCACAGTCTTGCAGGTCCTCCCATATCGGCTACTACAAAAGCCAAACACATACACAAAGCCGCTACAGCCAAGCCCTCCCCTATTAACACTGCTTGTTTAAAATCTACATCTTTTAGTATATAAGTAGGCATTACCAACATTACTGCTGCGGCTGCCACCCCTACTAAAAAAGTGAAATTAGAAATATACAATCCCCAGCTAACCCTATCCGTCAATCCTGTCGCTCCTAATCCTTCATCCAACTGAATGGAATAATTATACATTCCAAAAAGCATTATAAAGGTCAGTACCGACATCCAAATATGATAATTCCTATCYCCGTGAGTTACCTCWRWAAAAGCATCTTTYACTAAACTTCCAAAAACTTTTAATAGTCTCATTTTATAATTATTTGAGTGTAYTMCTTTTRSCTACARAGCAAGTTAAAAAAMASAAKMTCNNTTTTTTAYTTATTTAAAAWAACACARGGRMTTAMNNCAACTCMGYATCCYTCTTRCWAATATTACRGTTCATTTTAACAKASATAYCMAAAAAMAAAMSSKANCGTATTAATCCATATAATACCAAAATTTAGGTTCTGTTCCCAAATCYTCTTTTAATCTAAACACCTTTTTRTTATCTAAAATCCATCKAATATTACTYTCCGGATCTAACAAATTYCCAAATGTTCTSGCTCCSGTAGGACAGGCTTCCACACAGGCAGGGTTTTGYCCTTTYCTAGTMCGYTGAATACAGAACGTACATTTTTCCATYACSCCTTTTTTACGCAATCTATTCCCTAAATAATGTTGGTTTTTATTCACCTCAACTTCTGGCACTTCTGGTGTTTTCCAATTAAAACGACGCCCATCATACGGACAYGCAGCCATACAATACCTACAGCCAACACACCAGTCRTAATCAATAACCACAATCCCRTCTTTTTCCTTCCAAGTAGCTTCTACTGGACARACCTCAACACAAGGAGGATTATCRCAATGAAAACATTGYGTTCCCATATAAAAATGACCTTCGGCAGGAACTTCATGGTAATAATTATCATCCGCCTCTTCAAAATTAAATGCTTTMCCTTCTTTCATTTCATGAATACGGATATATTGCATTTCRCTCGCTCGGTCTTGATTATTTTCTTCCACACAAGCATTTACACAATCCATATAGCCCTCACATTTRGAGATATTAAAKGCATACCCAAATAAYACATCTTCTTCGGCMYCCTYGGAAGACARGTTTATAGGTTTCCCCGTACGTAWYTCATAAGAACGGACTAACCTATCTACRGTACTTGTTTTATCTTGATCGGTCATCAATTTATARTTCCCTTTAAAGTACTCRTCCCATTCTATTTGAGACATYTCCTTCCCTTCTTCACTTTTGGTTATACTGCARGARGCACTTACTGCGCCTGCTCCAATTAATAARCCAGCCGTTATTTTTTTAAATGCAGACCGCCTGCTCATTCCTACATCCAATACTTGGCTGTATCCATCATTTGACTTACAATYCCCCTTCGTTTCATCTCCTCCACAAGAACAAGATTTGTTAGAYTTTGTACTTGTYAAGTTCAGAGAAWACCATTTTTTTTTCGTTTCGCTCATTGYAATTGTTTTATTTTCTTTCTGCTTCTTTYTGTGTATTATAYCTTGCAGGCCATCGCTTCTCAAAAGCGGGYGAATGCGGRTTGTGACAATTTACACACGTATTAGAYATTCGYGGTGGAGCCCATCCTCCTAGTTGCTTTCCATGTGCACCTCCTTTCCAGTCTTTAAACTCACCYTGGTGACATTGACTRCACAGTTTATGGCTATAATTAAAATCTATTTGYYGRTTGGTTAAACTGTGTAAATTATCCATATCGTTTCCCGTATGGCAGGTAGYACAATTCATCGTTGTAGCATCGGCATGTTTCATCTTAATATTCCAATGCGCTTTTTYACCTCCSTGWRCTCCTTTCATTTTTGTTAAAGGCTCACTATGGCATTCTGTACAATTAAAAGARGTRATTTGMCCCTTTCGCTCAGGRATTAAAAATGAMACATCYCCCTCTTTCACTTGAACAGTTTTAATCGTTTCATTATAYACTTCAGAACTCAACGTCCCTTTGTACACTACGGTTTTTGCTTCAATTTTGTCTTTAAGAGTATGGTATTTACTCTTGTGATCTCCTTTGCATGAAAACAATGCTACAGCAAGGAAAACAACCATGATATTTAGCTTATTTTTTAGTGTCATTTGTATCGTTTTTTCGTAAAAAATCACCCATATCAGGTATGGATTTATTATTAAGCACATGACATTGACGACAGTTAGAACGCTCCGGATGATTTACTCTTATTTCCTTAGGAGCTGCTGGTCCTGCATGACAAGCCAAACAATTTTCATGTAACTGAATTTGATGAGGAATAATAGGAGGAGCTCCAGTAAAAGCTGTATTTCCTATGGGAGGTCTTACATACGAAAGAGTATTTTCTTCCACAAAAAAACCAGTTGTTTTTTGCAGTACATGACATTGTCTACAATTTACTTTTTCAGGATGAGGAGATACAGGGGCAAAAGCGTCATATTTACTTACATAACCTCCATTTTCATGACATTTTAAACAGGTTTTATCTCCCACAATTCCATCCACAGCAATTGGATGTGGAATGTATGGAGGAGCTCCGTAAAAAGCACGATTTTTATAATATTCCTTCAGCGTTCTCCCCGCTTTAAAATTGGCATTCATTTCCTTGTAATCATTGGCAAATTCAGCCCGTTTAAACACTCCAACTTCTTCTGTTAGCAGTTCGTTTTCATAGGGTGTTTTCAAGACAACAAAAGCCTCTTCTTGTGAGGAATAATAGCTTTTAGACCATACAAAAATAACAGCAAGCACTAGTAAGGTAAATAATCCAATAAAAAATAATCTTTTCATTTGTTTTCTTTTTTAAACATGGAAAATACACACTAATTTAATCTACAGACGACTCACATTTAACCCCCTATACTTTCACTATTTTAACAGCGCATTTTTTATAATCTGGCTGTTTTGAAATGGGACAAAAAGCGTCCAAAGTCACATCGTTAATCAACATGTTTTCATCAAAAAAAGGCACGAATACCTGTCCTCTAGTCGGCACCCCTCTTTCATTGATAGAAACAGGAAGAATACAAGAACCTCTACGAGAAACAACTTTTACTTTTTCCCCATTTATAAATCCCATTTTCTTTGCATCTTCTGGATGAAACTCTACATAAGAATGCGGCATCGCTCTGTGCAACACAGGAATACGACGTGTCATAGATCCGGTATGCCAATGCTCAATTACACGTCCTGTACTTAATAAAAAAGGATATTCTGGGTCTGGAAGTTCAGGAGCAGGTTCATAAGGTCGTTGCCAAATAACTGCTTTTCCTTCAGGTTTTCCGTAGAAATCAAACTCTTTTCCATTCGTACACGCAGGATCATAGGCGGCATTAAACCTCCATTTTGTAGATTTCCCATTTACAAAAGGCCACATAGCACCTGCTTGTTTCTTTAATACTTCTATAGGAGCCATTCCATGTTTATTTCCTTGATGAAATTGACGGTATTCCTCGTATATTTCTTCTACGTGATTCTCTTTTGAGTACGGAAATAAATGTCCATATCCCATTCGTCTGGCTACTTCAATAGTCATCCATGCATCGGCTTCTGTTTCTCCTGGTCCTTCTACCATGGTTTGCCAGTATTGTGTTCTTCGTTCAGAATTCCCATATAAGCCTCCTTTTTCTATATGCCATTTTGCAGGTAAAATCACATCTGCAACATCAGAGGTAGGTGTAGGGAATACATCTGAAACAACTACAAAGCAAGATTCTTTTTCCATTGCTGGACGGTAACGACTTGTTTTAGGTAAGGATGCTAACGGATTTGTCGCTTGGATCCATATAAACTTTATATCTCCACGGTCTACTGCTCTAAACATCTCCGTTGCATGATAGGTAGGTTTAGAAGGAATGTTTTCGTAGGGTACTTTCCATATTTTAGCTGCCAAACGACGGTATTTTTCTTTTGTAACCACTCCTTTTGGTAACCGATGTGTAAACGTTCCTACTTCACGTGCCGTACCACATGCAGATGGCTGCCCTGTTAAAGAAAACGGCCCATTTCCTGGCTGTGAAATCTTCCCTGTTAATAAGTGAATATTATACACCAAATTATTAATCCAAGTTCCACGTGTGTGCTGGTTCATTCCCATACACCAATAGGAAACAACTTTTTTATTTGGATCTCCATAAATGGCGGCTAAATACTTAATGTTTTTTACAGATACTCCTGAGTATTTCGCAACTTTCACTGGCGTATAATCTTCTAAAAACAAGGTGTAATCCTCAAAACTAATCTTGGTTTCTTCCTCCTTAAACGTGAAATTATCTTCTAAGCCATAGCCTATATTTGTCTTCCCTTTTAAAAAGGTTGTATGATTTTCTACAAATTTTCTATTTACCCATCCGTTATTAATAATCTCATAACAAATGGCATTGGCCACGGCTAAATCGGTTTGAGGTTCAAATAATATTGACTTGTCTGATGCCATACTTGAACGCGTGGTTCTGGTTGCAAAGTCAATAATTTTAGCGCCTCTATTATTTTTTTGTTCCAACATACGAGAGAACAATACAGGATGCATTTCAGCCATGTTGTTTCCCCAGGTTATAAAATAATCTGCATGGTCTATATCTTCATAACAACCCATCGGCTCATCGATCCCAAAAGTGGTCATAAATCCTGTCACGGCACTCGCCATACATAAACGAGCATTACAATCTAAGTTATTAGTTCCTATAGCTCCTTTCATTAATTTAGACGCGAGATAGCCTTCTGGAATAGTTGACTGTCCGGAAGTGTACATGGCAACAGCATCTTTTCCATCGTTTTTAATGGTAGATTTCATCTTTTCGGCTACTAAATCCAGTGCTTCATTTAAAGGGGTTTTTACATATTTACCATTCTTTTTTACCAAGGCATATTTCAATCTATCTTTTGCTTGAATACACATTATTTGATGGTATCCTTTTACACAAAGCAAACCTTTATTTACAGAGGAATTAGGATCTCCTTTTACGGCAACTGCTTTTCCGTTTTCTACCCCTACCAATATACCACAGCCAACACCACAAAAACGACAAGGCCCTTTTTTCCATGACAGATTACCTGCTGGAATTCCTTGATCCTGCTCACTCGCAAAAACAATCCCAGGAAACATATTTACCGCTGCTGTCATCGCTGCTACTGCTGCCATTTTTTTAACAAAAAGTCTACGATCAATTTTTTTTTGTACCATATCTATTTTATTTGTCCTCAAAGCCAGAAACTAAGGATAGGTGTTTCAAACTTTTTAGTTCGTTGAGTTTATTGAATAAGTTCTGCTCTGATATTTCAGAATCCGTGTCTGTAACAAGTATAATGATCTCGTAATTTTCAGCAGGAATAATTTCACATTCTGAAAATTGACTTAAGTCCTTTAAAAGCGATGTTATCTCTCCTTTTAAAGGATGAAGTATGTAACTTTTTATAGGCATTTTTTTCTGTTTTAGTTAAAAATAACAATAAAAATATTCCTTAATATACTTATAAATATAAATGCATACTTCTAACTCCATAAACAAGAACCGTATTTAAATACATTCTAAACAGCGAGTTAGCTTATTTTTTTTACTTTTAAATGAACACAACAACTGATAATATTCATGTGATTTCACAAAAAATACCCTGGTTTTTATAGAGAGCTACTAGGACTTCCTTTTAGGTGAAAAAGTAAATTATAGAAAGAAGTATCCCTGATTTTGGAGACATAACTAAAAATAATAGAAGTGAGTAAAAAACAGCATTGATAGAACAATACTCAGATCAATCACACTTTCTAGGTCTGAAAATAATAAAGCCTAAATTTTCGTCAACCTAAAGAGAACGAAATCTTTATTATTAATCCTCAATTACTAAGGTCGCTGCTTTTTTTGTTGGAGAGAAAAACTTTTCACCCTTACTAGCACTACAAATAAATGATTACGCACTGTTTACCCACGCGCTTCCTTTACCCTCGAACAGGATCCCTCGCGAATGTAAATTATCATTTCCTTGAAAAAGGGGACAGCCTAAAAAAAGCTGTCCCCCCATATAAAATCTACTTATTAAAACCTCTTGACAACTACTAAAAGCTATGTTTTTATACAGAACACCACTCTCAATTCTCACATCTAATTTCTCCCTTGCGTTAGGGATAGAAGCGGTTACCCTGCAGGTTTTTTTTAGTTTGGAGAAACGTAGTTACTCCAAACTAAAAAAACCGAAGCGTATGAGCGTATAGCCCGACCCTTGGGGAACGCCCAAAACAGAGAAATAGATGTTAGATGTTAGATATGAGAAATTAGACTGTTAGATGTTAGAATTGAGATATTAGACTGTTAGATATTAGATATTAAGTTTCAACTTTTATTCTTCGCTATAAAACACATTCAAAACACTAGGTATTGTAGTTTTTAGGTATAAAAAAAGGGAGTTACACAGCTGTGCAACTCCCTTTTTATTAAAGATATAATCCTATTTTAAGCAATATAAAATTTCACCAAAAACAATACGGCGATCAAATACATTACAGGTTTAATTTCTTTGTATCTTCCTGTCAATAATTTCAAGAATACATACGATAACATTCCAAATACAATTCCTTCTGCAATACTGTAGGTCAATGGCATCATCACAATGGTAAAAAATGCGGGGATGGCTTCTGTAAAGTCTTCCAAGTCTATTTTCTTAATAGGTGATATCATAAACAATCCTACAATAATTAATGCGGGCGCAGTTGCTGCCGCAGGAACAATCATAAATAATGGGGCAAAAAACAAAGATAAGGCAAACATAATAGCGACTGTTAATGCCGTCATTCCTGTTTTCCCTCCTTCTGCAACACCGGCAGCACTTTCTACATAAGTAGTTACGGTAGATGTTCCTAAGATTGCTCCAAAAAATGTTCCAATTGAATCTGCAAATAAGGCTTGTTTTACACGTGGTACGCGTCCTTGCTCGTCTAACATATCTGCTTTAGAAGCCACTCCTACAAGTGTTCCTACGGTATCAAACATGTCCACAAATAAGAAGGTGAACAACACAATTAACATGTCCAAGGTAAATACCTGACTAAAATCGAACTTGAAAAATATAGGTTCAATAGAAGGAGGTAAACTCACCAAAGTAAATCCTTCTGGAATGACAGTAACACCCACAAACCATCCGATGACTGTAGAGGCTAAAATACCAATCAAAATAGCACCTTTTACTTTTTTAGCCAATAACACACCAATGATGATAACTCCAGCCATACCTACAAAAACTGCAGGATTTTTCATGTTTCCTAAACTTACCAACGTAGCATGATTGTCTACAATAAGCCCGGTGTTTTTCAAGCCTATAAAAGCAATAAACAACCCGATCCCTACGGAGACCGCATGTTTTAAATTTAAGGGAATAGAATTGACAATCAACTCCCTAATATTAAACGCTGTTAGCAGCAAAAAGATAATTCCCTCTAAGAATACTGCTGTTAAAGCAAATTCCCAAGTATAGCCCATTCCTAAGACTACGGTAAAAGCAAAAAAGGCGTTCAAGCCCATTCCTGGAGCCAAAGCAAAAGGTAATTTCGCTACCAATGCCATTACTAGGGTTGCAATTACAGCAGACAGAGCAGTTGCTGTAAACACAGCCCCTTTATCCATTCCTGTCTCTCCTAAAATCCCTGGGTTTACTGCCAAAATATAAACCATGGTCATAAAGGTAGTTATCCCTGCGACAATCTCGGTTTTTAAGGTAGATCCGTTTTCTTTAATTTTAAAATATTTATCTAACATAATCGGTACTTATTCTATTTTTGTTTTTATTAAAAATTCCACTTCACGCCTAAAGTAGGACGTACTTTAAATTCGAAAACATATGCAAAGTTATTCGAGATCTCCACTTCACCTCCCACAGAAAATGATTTGTTTAGGTGATACCATAACTGAGGCTCTGATAAGAATACTGTTTTTTCTGACAATCCGTTTTCGCTCCATACATCTGCAAAACCAGAGAATGTAAAGTTTTTAGCAAAATTGTAATACCAGGCTCCTGTTACTTGGAAGTTTCCTTCTCCATCTACTCCCGTAAATGCTTTGTATCCTGCATAGGTAGAGAATCCCCATTTGGCATTTCCTTTAGAATAGTTAGCTCCTAATATCCATGCTTCGTTAATGGTATACCCTCCTTGTGATGGTGCACTTCCAAAAGTACCCAATCCTCCGTTGTATTCTATATGCAATCCAACAGGCATTTTTTCTGTTTTTAATACACGTGCAATTTCAAAATAAGCCCCGCTGATTCCAGCTCCGGTATTATAATCTAGATCGATAAAGGTAAAGGTGTTTCCGTATTTGTCCATTTTGAACATTTCGAAGGTGGTCGTGATATGCTCTCTTTCAAGATCATAATGCATTTGCAAATTCTGGGCTGACAGTGCGACAGTCACCAAGAAAGCAACGAATGTAATAATTTTTTTCATTTGTTTGGTTTAATTGTGTTTTTGCAAAAGTACTAAATTCAAAAGGCAATTAAAATCCTATAAGTAGGTGGTTATTAACAGCTACTAAAACGTTTTCTTTAGCCTATAATCTAATTTAATAAACCACCATAATCCTCCGAAAGCCCTTTAGAACACTAAGCACTAACAAATTAACATTATAAACACTCGTTCCTTTTAAAATAGCACTTATCAACAATGTTAATAAGTTTTATTAACATTTAAGAATGCAATTCATAAAAATACTTGAATAGCAGCTATCCAAGTGTATTTTTTTAATTGCGCCATTTATTACAAGGAATAATTTGAATACCTCAGCTAGTAAACCCTTATGTACATTTATTAAACAGCTATAAAACAAACGGACATTTCTAATATCTCATGTCTAATTTCTATTATCTATTATCTAATATCTCACATCTATCTCTCTATTTTGGGCGTTCCCCAAGGGGCGGGCTATCCGCTATATCTTTTTTTTAAAAGAAAAAAAAAGGATGCCGCTGCTATCCCTAACGCGAAGGAGGAATTAGAAAATAGATTTTAGATGATAGAATTAAGAGAGGCATTCTTTATCTAGAAAACTTCTTTTAGTAAATGCTTTATAGGTTTTAATAATCAACACCTCAACTGAGTGCACTTTTTTACGCTGTTCCCTTTTTCAAGAGGATGATGGATGCCTATGGATACACAATGTGTAATGATAAATTATTGAACCAAGAAATCAAATTCCAGTAAGATCCAGTAAAAATAAAGCACAAAAAAAAGGCTTGGACATTCGTCCAAGCCTTTTACAAAAAACTACAATTTATTATTCAATAACAAATAATACATCGTTTTTAGCTACAGCATCACCTGTTTCATACTTAATTCCAGAGATTACTCCGTCCTTAGTTGCTTCAAAGTTGTTCATCATCTTCATAGCTTCCACTACAACTACAACATCACCAACTTTTACAGTATCACCGTTTTGTTTGTTATATTCTATAATCATTCCTGGGATTGGAGAAACTGTTGCTCCTTCCACTCCTACTTCTTCTACTACTTCTCTTTTCTTACGTTTGGTACGTCCAGTAGCTTTATTGCTAGGAATAGAAACATTGAATGTTTCACCATCTACAATTACTTCCATTTCTACCATTCCGTTAGCTCCAGATTTAGCAGCAGTCAATTCACCAGACAAGGCTTTTTCTACCAATGCTTCTTCTTTAGCTACGTCTTCCAACGTTTTTGCTTTCATATCTGCTGGCATTTCTTCTAAACCATATTTGATTTTTAAGAAACGTTTTCCAGTAATAGGATATAATGCTAATAGTACTTCATCATCAATATCTCTTGCAAGATCTTTAAACTTTTCTTTTACAGCATCCATTTCTGGTTCCAATACACTTCCTGGACGACAAGTAATGTGTTGTTCACCTCTTGGATATCCTTTCAATGCTTTTTTACGTAATTCCTCGTTAATAGGCAAAGTAGTTTTACCGTACAATCCGTAACAAAGATCTTTTACCTCTTGTGTAATTTTTGAATACTCACCTTCGTAAGAATCAAATAATACGTTGTTTACTGTTTGTACACCTACAATTTGACTTGTTGGAGTTACCAATGGAATAGTTCCTAAATCCTTACGAACTTTAGGTAACATTTTAAATACATCGTCCAAACGGTCTAAAGCGTCCATTTGTTTCAATTGATTTACCAAGTTAGATAACATTCCACCTGGAGTTTGATGTAAAATTACATCCGTATCAATAATAGCATACTTAGGGTTATTTGCTAAGTGCTTGTATTTAGGAATGATTTTTTCCATTTGGTTACTGATGTTTGATAATTGTTTGATATCAAATCCAGTATCACGATTGGTTCCTAATAATGAAATCACTAAAGGCTCAATAGCTGCATGAGACGTACGGTACGCGTATGGAGACATACAAGTATCTACGATATCAATACCAGCTTCAATAGCTTTAAAGATCGCTAAATCTCCCATACCTGAAGTAAAGTGAGTATGTAAGTTTAAAGGAATATCAGTGATTTTTTTCAACTCAACTACTAAGTTATAAATATCATAAGGGGCAATTAAACCAGCCATATCTTTGATACAGATAGAGTCTACTCCAAAGTC
>NVRM01000087.1 GCA_002400885.1 Flavobacteriaceae bacterium | reverse complement strand
TTTTTGGAGAAGCAAAAAATGAACGTACAGAGTGAAATTACGTCAATGGTAGATGGTATTTTTTTCAAGAAAAAACCAGTGGCAGTGATGACTTTTCCAGCGTCAGTTCTAGTGGTTTTCTTATGAATTCTGTTTATAATTTAGAAGAAAAATGTATCGAGAACTCCTACTAAACAGGAACTTCTCGATACAATTACTCCTACTGTCGTAATCACTCGAAGTGACGACGATGTACGATAAAATTACGTCAATGGTAGATGGTGGTTTTTTCAAGAAAAACAAGTGGCGGTGATGACGTTCAGAGTACTGCTAATGGTATTGAAAATATAAACTCAGTTCTATTGATAATTTCAAATCGAAGCCCATCTTTTATGCAGTATATATGTTCAAAACCTGCGAGAACAGGAGTGACCTTAGGAACGACGCGCAGTTTTGGGCATGGTTTTTAAGAAGGCTTTTTTTAGCCGCCTTAAAAAATACCTCATAAAAGGCTCCTTTTTTGGTTCGTTTTTATTCATCCCTTTTTTTATTTTATAAATTGGAATTCATGAGGCAGCATAGCTGGTTTTGGAGAAGCAACTGCGGAGCAACTCACGAACACCCCTAAAATAAAATGGGTGAGTAAAAAATGAACATACAAGATAAAAACAGGTTAATGGTATGCAGTTGCGCACCTTTTTTACACTGCCCCCAATGCCTCGAGGGTGACAACCCGCCTCCGCGAGGATGACGGATGCATATGTGTATTGTAGCTTGGTTTCGATACAATTTCATTCTTTTTCTCTTGAAAAAAACAATACCACTCGACCTGACGTGTTTTTACAATTTAGATGTGATAAATTATATATTAGAATTGAGCGTAGCTAAGAACCAACAGTTTTAATATAGATGTTAGATATTAGTATTGAGTCGGGATGCGCGTGGAGTTTAGATGTAGTTTTCACCACAAGAGTGGCCAAACAACCAGCAACTAACAACCAACAACAATCCCTTCTAAATATCAAACTCCGTAGTCCGTAGTATCTCCTTCAGCACAAAATAACTCTCCAGTACGCCAATATTCTCGATTTTAGATAATTTTTTTCTTACAAAGTGATGGTATTCATCCAAGCTAGCGAGGTTGATTTTTAGAAAGAAATCTACTTTTCCTGCCATATGATAGCATTCTTGTACTTCTTTTAAGGCTATTATTTGGCGTTCGAACTTGTCTATAAAGCCTTCGTTGTGGTAGCGAAGTGATACCATACATATAGCCGTTACAGGGATGTTTAATTTTTTACGGTCCAATAAAGCCACATATTTTTGTATAAAACCTCTTTTTTCCAGTCTTCGAGTACGTTCATAAATAGGAGAGGGGCTGAGGTTGAGTTGCTCTGCCACTTCCTTGGTGGTTTTCTTCGAATCTTTTTGTAGAATACGTAAGATATTCAAGTCTATTTCGTCTAATTTTTCCAAGGGCAGGTAATTTTACTGTGGATTTACTTTTAACACATATTAAAAAGTAAATTTAGTTAGTTTTAGCAAATATACAGATAAAATCACTTAAATTATAGATAACTAAAGATGTTTTAACGAGGTATAGTTTATTTATGTTAATTTTATTCTTTTATAATAAGTATATCATGAACAAAGAAATCATATTAATAACAGGGGCTAGCGGACAATTAGGAACGGTATTAACGGAACAATTGCAAGAAAAGTTTGGCTTAGACAACGTAATCGCAACAGATTTACGTAGTAGAGAACAGTATTCAGGAAGATTCGAAATTTTGGATGTGACGGATATGGACGCTTTAACGGCGATTGTATTAAAAAATAATGTGACGCAGATATATCATTTGGCAGCAATCTTATCTGCTAATGGAGAGAAATTCCCTTTAAGAACTTGGGATATTAACATGCAAACATTTTTTAATGTAGTAGAAGTATCTCGTTTATACAAAGTAGACAAAGTGTTTTTCCCTAGTTCTATTGCTGTATTTGGAGATAATATCCAACGTGAAAACACCCCGCAAACTACCAACCTAACACCTTCTACCGTATATGGTATGAGTAAAGTAGCTGGAGAAAATTGGGCTAATTATTATTTTGACCGTTATGGATTGGACATTCGTTCTGTTCGTTATCCAGGAGTTATTGGTTACCAATCATTACCAGGAGGAGGAACTACGGATTATGCCGTAGATATTTTTCACAAGGCAGTTGCTGGAGAAAATTATGAGAGTTTCTTAAACGCAGGAACGACCTTACCAATGATTTATATGGAAGATGCCATCAGAGCAACCATTGAGTTGATGGACGCTCCTAAGGAAGCCATTACCATTCGTACTTCTTATAATTTAGCAGGGATGAGTTTTAATCCAGCCGAATTGGCTTTAGAGATTAAAAAAACATACCCAGCTTTTGAAATTAGCTACGCTACAGATTTTAGACAAGCCATTGCCGATTCTTGGCCAATGAGCATGGATGATTCGGATGCTAGAAAAGATTGGAATTGGAAACCTAAATACGACATCACTTCTTTAACCGAAGACATGATAAAAAACTTAAAACCAGCCATACAAGAAATTGAGATGGTCTAAGAAAAACCAGTGAAGACTTCGGTTTTAAAAGCTATTTTTAATTGGTTTTTTAAGCGAGGATAGTTGGTAATAATATAAAAATGAGTTTAAAAAGTAACAGTGATGTTTGCTTTTTGAGCTCATTTTTTTTTGGATGTTTTGGTCTCTGGTTTTCTAAACTTCACTATATTTGAATGGAACAAATTAAGATGATTTTTAAATACTTAAATTCAAGGTCTATTCTTTTAGATTGATTATCCGGAAATGATAAAAAAAATAACCCAAACGCATACAAAAGATATATTTTTATATGCTACATCACGAGCTCTTGAGAGGACTACTTTCTATGGTATTCGTGGTGTAATTATTTTCTATATGATTGGTGAAGTTATTGATATGGAGCGTGAAGATGCACTTAAGCTTTATGGATTGTTAGTTGCTTCATTTACTTTTTCTCAAGTTTTCGGTGCTATACTTGGTGATCTAATTTTAGGAAACAGAAAAGCACTATTTATAGGAGGTGTTTTGAATGCATTGGGGCGTTTTGCTTGTGTATTCCTTCTATTTATGGACTATACCTAGGGATGTTTCTTATGGTGCTAGGTGGTGCTTTATATGTTCCCAATATAAATTCGAATTTTGGAAAGCTGTATTTAAGTAGAACTAAGTTATTAGATGCGGGGTTTACAATTATTTATTTTTCTACTAATATAGGAGCATTTGTAGGCGTAATTTTGTTTGGTTATTGTGGGGATGAATTTGGTTGGAATACAAGTTTTATTATTGGAGGAATATGTATGTTACTAGCGTTAATTCCAATGTTATTTGTAGTAGATGAAAAAGATATTGTTATAAAAAAATCCGCACTGAGGGTGTCATTACGTCTAAAATATTGCATAGTCTATATTGTTATTATACTAGCTATAGTAGGGATGTATTTTGGACTTTATGAAATTGGAAACTATCGTTTTCTTGATGTGGGAGATAAATTAAGTAACCTGGTATCATTGAATATCCCTAAAATGTTATGGGAGTCATTAAATGTTGTTTTTATTGTACCTCTAACTATTTTAGCTGCGATAGTATGGACTTACTTTTATGGTAGTCAAATTTTTAAATTGACCTTAGGATTTGTATTTGGGGTACTCTCCTTTGGTATATTGTTTCTTATTCCAGAAGCACCAACGGCACAACATGTAGGGTATTATGTAATATCATTTATATGTTTAGCCATTTCAGAAGTATATATTGGTCCAGTAACCCAGTCCGTATTAACGCAGTATGGGAATCCAAAATATTTGGCCATTCTTATGAGTATTTCGTTTATTCCAGGGAGGCTATTCTCCTTAATTATTGGTTTCTATAATGAGACCTTTACTGAGAGTCCTCTTTTTGCAATTAAATTGGGACTCATTGTTATGAGTATTGTTTGCCTAGGCTTATTGATGTTTCTTTTTAGAGTAAATAAAAAGCAGCCCAGATTTTAGACAAGCCATTGCCGATTCTTGGCCAATGAGCATGGACGATTCATATGCTAGAAAAGATAGGGACTGATGGAATAGAATTTACTATTGGAAATAGAGATAGTTTCTATGGATAATGTTGGACGCTCACAAAAGAAAGTGGTGCTATACAGAGAATTTATTCACAACAAAAACACAGAGTAAAAGTAAAAACTACATTGCGAAAATTGTTCAAAACATTAGTTGAATAGTGGGCATCACAAAATGAACGGAAACGGGGGGCAACTTAAAGTTCTTTATTTGAAGAGTAAAATACAAAATTAAAAGGGCTTTCTCCTCCAAAGATACTTCAAAAAATAAGAGTAGACTAAACAGAATAATTGTCCCAAATATTTACTAAATTTGGGACATAAACATATGAAGTTATGACAGGGTCTGTTCAAAACAGAATTGAAAACAAGATAAAATCAATGAAAAGAGGAAGTATTCTATTTCCCTCAAACTTTGATAGTATTGGAAACGTAGAAGTTGTAAAAAAATCACTATTAAGACTAGAAAATAAACAGTTCTTAATTAGAATAGCTCATGGAATATATTTATATCCTAAGCAAGATAAACTGTTAGGAGATTTATATCCATCTATAGAAGAGATTGCAAATGCAATTGCAGAACGTGATAAAGCGAGAATTATTCCAACAGGAATAAAAGCACTAAATCAATTAGGACTATCCAACCAAATACCTATGAATATAGTGTTTCTTACAGATGGAGCTGCAAGAAGTATTGTCGTCGGAAATCGAATCATAAAATTTAAACGAACAACTCCAAAAAACTTAGCCGTAAAAGGAGAAATGACGAGTTTAATTATTCAAGCCCTTAAGGAAATAGGAAAGGACAATGTAACAACAGCGCAGTTGGATAAAATTAAAATGCATCTAAAAAAAGAAAAACTAGAAAACATAGAACATGACGCTAAACTTGCACCTGTTTGGATATCAAAGATAATTAAGAACAATTAAATATGAAAAAGTTTATACAACTCGGTAAAAAAGATAAGCTAAACATTTTTAATCAAGTCAGTGAAAAAACTGGGTTGCCATCTTCTGCAATAGAAAAGGATTGGTGGGTAACTTTATCATTGAATATTATATTTTCATTATCTTACTCTAAGCATATTGTTTTTAAAGGTGGAACATCTCTCAGCAAAGCATGGAATTTAATAGAACGTTTTTCAGAAGATATAGATTTAGTTATAGATAGAAAGTATCTCGGATTTGAGGGGGAGTTGAGTAAAACGCAAGTTAAGAAATTACGTAAAACTTCTTGTTCTTTTATTGGAAAGGAATTTTATGAAGACATAAACAGTAAACTCCTTGAATTAGGCGTTCAAAATTATGAGTTAGTAGTTCAAGAAACGAATGATTCAGATACAGATCCTTTGGTTATAGAATTACGTTATGAATCTTTAACAGAAACCGCAGAATATTTAAAACCAAGAGTATTAATCGAAGTTGGTTCACGTTCTTTAATGGAGCCTGTAGAAAATAAAACCATAACTTCTATGGTTTCTCAAAAATATATTAAGTTGCCCTTTGCTGAAACAGTAATAACAATTCCTGTTGTTTCTCCTAAACGAACCTTTCTTGAAAAGATATTCTTATTGCATGAGGAATTTCAGAAAGACACTCGCTTTATAAGGGTAGAAAGAATGAGTCGTCATTTATATGACCTAGAAAAATTAATGGATACAGTTCATGGCATTGATGCTTTAAAAGATGTTGATTTATACAATACAATTGTTGAACACAGGAGGAATTTCAATACTATTAGAGGAATTGATTACGCAAACCATAGCCCTAAATTAATTAATATTGTTCCTCCAAAAGATACAATTAAAGATTGGGAAAAAGATTATAAAACCATGCAAGAAAGTATGTTTTATGGTGTTACTTTATCCTTTAGTAAGTTGTTGGAACGGATAGTAGCATTAAATGCTAGAATAAAACAAGCTTAAATTAAAGTAGTAAATACAATTTTTCAGATTCGTGTGCTGCTAAGGTTTATTTTTCAAAACAAAAAGAGAGCCTCTTCTCCTTCATGTTTTGATGGAATAGATGCCTTGCTACCTCAAGTCTTTGAAAAAGAAGAAGTATGGCGCATTCCAACAACTAAAACTACGAGCATCCATAAAATTTCCTATACGATATAAAGAGGCAGCCCGAGTGTCATTACGCCATGTTTTCTCCTTGCGATTATAAGGGATTCATACTCCTTGATCAATTTAAAAAGGAGATTATTCAGCGATAAAATCAAGCTTGAAATACCGTAAACTAAACACAAAACATTTATATTTGTCTCCGTACTAAGTCGCGTGTTTAGAAGCTTGAATTCTTTTCGTATGTGTATGGATTCCTTGTAGGGAAAGCCCACATACATCGCTTTATAGCATATGAACGAATGGACTTAAACGCGGGAGCTTAGCGCAAATTTATCCGAGTATTCTACCACTTGTAATTGTATATGTTACAAGGGGGGATCAGTTTAATTAAAGAAAAATGAAAAAGGAAACGATAGCAGCGGGGAGTTGGACCATGTGTCTGGAATGTCAGGGACGAGGAAAAAAAAGGCAAAGGCTCCGCAAGAAAGTAAAACTTCACTACCAAAGAGCCTTGGATCTCTTTGAGAAATCTAACGGAGAAGGAAGTCCGCCCGAGCGTCCTATTGGACATTTAAATACCTGCTTAAACTGTTCCGGATCAGGATTGCTCCCTGCGGTGAGTCCTCCTAAAGCAGACACAACGAATTACCCACACATAGCCATTATAGGAGGAGGAATTGGAGGCGTTGCATTGGCGGTAGCTTGTTTGCACCGTGGAATTCCGTTTAGCCTTTATGAGCGAGATGGCAGTTTTGATACACGATCTCAGGGCTATGGACTTACTTTGCAACAGGCGAGTAAAGCCATAGAGGGATTTGGTATTGTTTCCTTAAAAGCGGGGCTTGTCTCTACACGACATGTGGTACATACGACAGCAGGGAAGGTGATCGGTGAATGGGGCATGCGAAAGTGGCTGCAATCGGGACCGAAAACGGCACCGAAACGGACTAATGTACACATTGCGCGACAGTCCTTGCGTTTAGAATTATTAGAGCAACTTGACGGACATGCTGAGGTGCAGTGGGGACATCAGTTAATCGATTATAAGGAAAGTAAAGAAGCCGGTGTTAGTTTGCGTTTTCTAGTAGACGGCCAGCACAAGACGGTCAAGGCGGATCTCGTGGTGGGGGCAGATGGTATTCGGAGTACGGTACGGAATATTCTGATAGGTGATGCAAGGAGTCCGTTGCGCTATTTAGGCTGTATGGTGATTTTGGGGATTTGTCCTTTAGAGGCAATCAAAACTGAGGAGCGTTCTTTATTGGATTCAGCCACAGTATTTCAGACGGCCAATGGCAATGAGCGTATTTACATCATGCCTTTTACTACAGATACGGTAATGTGGCAACTGAGCTTTCCTATGCCGGAGAAAGAAGCGAAGGCCTTGAGTGCTTTGGGAGCTAAAGCGCTCAAAGAAGAAGCTTGTCGTAGAACGCAGTGGCATACTCCAATTCCTCAGATTTTAGCAGGAACTCAGGAAGCCCAAGTTTCGGGCTATCCAGTGTATGACCGCGCATTGCTTGAACCTGAATTTTTAGAGAATGGTACGCAGGTGACTTTGATAGGTGATGCAGCCCATCCTATGAGTCCATTTAAAGGGCAAGGAGCGAATCAAGCATTGTTAGATGCATTGGTGCTGGCTCGTGGTATTTCTAGAGGATGTAGGCCGTATTCTGAATGGAGAACAGCTGGCATACGGGAAAGTGTATTGACGGAGTTTGAAGCAGAAATGCTAGCTCGTAGTGCTTCCAAAGTGAAAGATTCTGCCGCAGCAGCATCGTTTTTACATTCCGATATTGTACTCCGTGTAGCCGATGCCCCAAGAGGGCGTTGTTTCATACGGAAAGAGGACGAACAATAGCAGGTGTTTATAAGATCCCTTGGGGGTTTATGAAAAAAGTAGCACAGGAGAAATTCTGTCAAAAACATAAAAAAGCCTTGATGAGCATGGTTGCTATTCAAGGCTTTTTTAGGATATTTTTTATAAGAAATGGACCCCCATAGTTTCTTCCGCTATTTACATGGAGAGGGCAGAAGGGATTCATTCAATATAAGAATGATAAGGAATCTCTTACATTTTAAACGCTACGGTTAGGTAAAACGACCGCGGATCTGAAGGGATAATTCCCGGTCCAGGGTATCCAGTAGCTCTACGTGTAAAGTAAGCATTGTCTAAAAGGTTATTGACCCCTGTTTCCAATTTCCATTTGTTGTATTTATAAGAAAATGACAGGTCCATTATGCTATAGGCAGGTATTTCTCCTTCTACACCAGAAGACAGGTCTGCTTCGGTATTGGTGGCATCAGAATACTGCTTTGATAAATAGGCGTATTGTAGCGATGATCCGAAATTTTTATAAGCAAATTGTATGCCTGTTTTAAAATTAAGGGCGGGTACAAATTCTACTTCTTTTCCTTTAATTTGTTTGACAGCATTGGCATAAAACTGAGAAATATACTCAGATTTAATTAGGGCTGTATTCGCAAAAATATCGATTTGATGTTCGGGTAAATTCCATTGGAAGGTTTCTAAAACATCCCATTGTAGTAGGGATTCTACACCATAAATTAACGCCTTTCCAACATTTGTTCTCACTTTTTTCACCACGCCACTGTTGCTGTCAACGGCAAGGGCATCTCCAATTCTATTATCGTATAACAAGGTAAATAAGGTGGCATCATATTTAAGCGCTCCGTTGAGGTCACCTCTAATTCCAAGATCTAAGGAATAGCCTTTTTCATCATCTATATTAGGATCTATCAAGGCCGATGGGCTTACCACGCGAATGTCGCTAAAAGTAATGGATCGGTAATTTTGAGATAGGTTTGCATAAAGTTCTAAAGCACTCGAAGGTTTGTAGCTCATTCCTAGTCCGAATAAAGCGAAATTTCTAGGGTAGGCTTTGTCTTCTCCTACAAGGATGTCGTTTCTTACATCACCTGCGCCATTGCTGGTAATATTGCGATAGGTTCCTTGGGCTTTGGTATTAATTTTTTCGAGTCTAAAACCAGGGGTGATTAAGAACTTGTCAGACAAGCGGATGATGTTCTCTCCAAAAATAGCGATATTTCTGTTGGGATATTTATAAAACGAACTGGCAATAGTTTCGTCTGGTTGCAATCCTTTTTTAATATAACCATCGATGTTTACAAAATTAAAGTTAGCATCGCTTCCCGAAGTTCCAATTCCTTGCTGTCCCGTGTTGTTTCCTTGGTAATAGCGAGTTCCTAATAATAAAGTAGATTTTTCTCCTAAAAAATTATAGGTATGTAAAATTCTAGCTTCGGCACCTAAGGTCTTAAATTGGCCGACAATAAGTTCCCTGTTATTGTTTGGGTTGTCTGGAGAAGAAGGTCTGTAAGAGCGGTATCCAACGGCTTTTCTAGAGGCATCAAGTGCAAAAACACGTATGTTTGCTTTGGTGTTCTTCGAAAATTTATGATCTATATTTACTGCAAATAGGTTCCAGTTTACTTCAAACCAATTTCGTTTTCTATTGGATTGTAAATGGTTTTCTAAAAACATAGCATCGGTCAAACCACCAGCTTGCTGTGCTAGGTAATTCATATGTGTAAATTCCAAACCAATTTTAGTATCGGTGAATTGATAATTTATATTGGCAAAAACATTGGTCTGGTCAAATTCAGCATTTGGTCTGGCTCCATCACCTTGTTTGTATTGGAAATAAGTGCTGTAGGAGAATTTTCCAAGGGTCCCACTTATGCGATTAAAGGTATTCATCAAATTAAAAGAACCATAGGTTTGACGACTTTCAAAAGCAAAAGGCTTGGTCTTGTGTGGTTTTTTCGTAATGAAATTAAGCAAACCACCAAACTGTGTTCCAAATTGTAAAGAGGCAGCTCCTCTCACCACTTCTATTCTTTCCAAAGCTTCGGTAGGAGGGGTGTAATAGCTCTCTGGGTAACCTAAGGCATCTGCAGAAATATCATAACCATTTTGGCGTACGTTAAAATTGGCGGAACGGTTAGGGTCCAAACCACGCCCACCAATACCTAATTGTAGGCCAGCACCATCACTTTCCCAAATATTAAGGCCTGCAACCTTGGCGTAAATTTGCCTTGGATTGTTGGTCGCTAAATTCCCGATGGTATTGTCTAATTGAATGAGTTCTGTTTTTTTACCAGCAAAAATGGAAACCCCTACCACATCTTTTAGATTCACTAAGCTGGAGAGTACTTTTTTTCTTTTATGTAAGACCACCGCGGATAGATTTTCTACCAAGGGTTTTAAGAGTACATCAAATACAATATTGTTGTTTTTGATGCGAATTATTTTACGAAGTACTTCATGTTCCATAGAAAAAAACACGAGTTCATACGCTCCTGGAGACAAATCAGAAATCACATAATTTCCATTACTAATGTCTAGATGAGCAGGATTGCTTAAATAAATTTCAACATCAGTAATTAGATGGAGACTTTCTTCAGAGGTGACCTTTCCTGATATTTTAAACTGAGCTTGTACGGTTGTGCCAAGACATAAGAATATGAGTAAAAGAGATAAAAAGTGTTTCATAAGTATTCGGAATTTGCGCGAAAATACGTGTTTTTTAAAAGAGAACGCGTACTATTATTTTATATTTTTTTGACTAAATAAATTAATTTTTTATAGGTATTTCTAAAAGGCATCCATAAATTTTTTCCAAGGGTGTCGTAATTTTTATCATCGCCTAATCCCAATCCAAACTGGACGGATGTTACTTCTTCCGATCTTTTAAGCGTCCCAAACAAACTGTCCCAAATGGCTAGTTTTGCGCCCATATTCTTGTCGAAATCTGCGGGGTTATTACTGTGATGAATTTGATGTTGATAAGGAGAAATAAGAAAATATTCTAAAAAATTGAAATATTTAAAGGGCACATGGGAATGTCTGAGGTTGGCACCAAAAACTAAAAACAAGAAATTAAAAATATTGACGCCTATAATGGTGTGTTTGGATAAAAGATTGTTCGAAAAGTAGTCGAAAAAACCAGTGATAAGGCCTATAATTAGAATGGCTTTGGCATTGTTTAAAATAATCTCTACAGGATGCAAACGATACTGGGTAAACGGATTTAAGGTAGTTGCCGAATGGTGAATTTTATGAAACTCCCATAATACCGGAATTTTATGCATCAACCAATGCACAAAAAAACTTGCAAAATCACCAATTATTACCAGGGCTAATGTATAAATTAG
>NVRM01000003.1 GCA_002400885.1 Flavobacteriaceae bacterium | reverse complement strand
TTACAAACTTACGGAAAGTGGCACCAAGGAAACTGTGAATCGGCTGGCACAGTTAGAGGAATTTATCCAAACCATGCAACACTTAATACATCCAAAACTTACTTAAATTTTTTGCTATGAAAGAACTAAAATTTACAAGGGAGGAACTGGAACAAGTAGACAGGTATTTAAATATAAAAGGACTTGTTTTTGTGGATGTTAGATTTGAAATCTTTGACCATTTATTAATGGATATTGAGGCTGAGATGAAGTCTAAGAACCTATTATTTGATATTGCCTTTGAAAACGTTTGTCTAAAATGGAAGGAAAGTATGAAGTCTACAGATAGTCACTGGGTTGGGAAAGGGCATTTTGCTCCTAAGATAATAATTGATAAAAGTGTACAGATATTGAAAAAATATTATACAATATTACTAGTAATGATGTTGGTTTCAGCCCTCATTATATATATAGTTCTTGGATATTTAAATACAATTATTGTTACCTACGTTTCATTTTTTGATACCGCAATAAAAGTTGCCGTATCAGGAGCTACGTTTTTAGGGGGCTATTGGATTTATAAAATGAATAAAAGTAAGGTCAAATCCTCTTTTAGCTTTATGTTTAGTAAAGTTTTTTTTCCATTTATCTTACTGAATATATCTATTCTAAGTAATGATTTTTTTACGGAGTCGCTCAACGTCTCCTTTCTTAGCATACTAATTCTTGTTTGTGCAATACAGTCTTTTATATTTCTTTTCAATTTATGGTACCAACACAACAAGCAAGTTTCAATTTATAAAAAACAACTATGATCACACAAAAAATAACAGAAACACAAATAGCATCACTTTACAAATTCACTAGAAAACATTTTGTAGAGCATTATGATGTGCAAACCGAATTGGTAGATCATTTAGCAAATGATATTGAACAAATATGGCAGGATAAACCAAGTTTGTCGTTTGATGATGCTAAGGATATTTCCTTTAAAAAGTTTGGAGTATTTGGGTTTATGGATGTGGTGGAATCAAAAGTTAAGGCTATGAATAAAAAGTATTGGCAATTGATATATCGGTTTATGAAGGAGTTTTTCCAATGGCCACAAGCATTTTATACCTTGTGTTTATTCCTAATTATAAATGTTGTCTTATCTCAAGAAGGATATCTAGAGAACTCTTTAATAATAATTTTTGGATTGGTAATTATAGGCATGTTTGTTCAATTATTTAGGCTAAGAAGTTTTATGAAAAAACGTTTAAAACTTCAGGATAAAAAATGGCTTTTGGAAGAGATGGTCTTAAATACAGGAGGCATAGCTGGAATTAGTTATATGCCATTTCAATTTATCATTCAGTTTATTCTTCAGTATGGAGGAGATGGAGCCATTAGTGTAATAGCTACGTTGTTCTTGAGTTTATTTTTAAGCAGCTATATATTATTGCTATATGTAGTAGCCTTTGTCATCCCTTCAAAAATGACAGAATTATTAGAAGAACAATACCCAGAATATAAAATGATGGCCTAATTGTGTAACATTTTTATTCAATTGATTACTAATACCATATAAAGTTAAAAATTTATTCTATGATTACACGTTTTATGAGTTTGGAATGGAAACAGTTTCTTCGTTCGTCTTATTGGCAAAAAAGCATCGCCATTAATATTTTGATGGTGTTTTTAGGCTTGTATTTTATTACTATGTTTTTAGCACTTGGAGTGGGATTATTTCCTGTCCTTGAAAAAATGTATCCAGATACAGACCCTTTTGTACAGGTAAATAATTTTATGTTTTATTGGTTGTTGGCCGATTTAATGATGCGGTTTTTCCTTCAAAAACTACCCGTAATGAATGTGAAACCATTATTGGTCTTGCCTCTTAAAAAGAGTAAAATTGTACACTATGTATTGAATAAATCGGCAAGTTCATTTTTTAACTTTTTACCACTATTTGCGATTGTTCCATTTTCTTTGGTGCTTTTATTTAAGGATTATCAACTTGTACAAGTTGCGGTTTGGGCATGTAGCATGCTAGTGTTTACGCTTATCGTAAATTTCCTGAATTTTATCATTGAAAGTAAATCTTCGGAAACCGAGTTTGCGTTTCTGCCAATAATGTTATTAGTGAGTGGACTGTTAGCGTTGAATCATTTTAATGTCATTTCATTTTCCGGTATTTTGGCGGATGGGATTAATTATATTGTGGCAACGCCATGGATGGTACTTGTACCTGTGCTGTTATTGGTTGGTGTATACTGGGTAAATTTTAAGATGCTAATTGGCAAGTTGTATATTGATGGAGCCTTAAAAAAAGGAAGCAAGGAAGTATCTACAAATGACTTGGCATGGACCCGAAAGTTAGGAGCCATTGCCCCCTTTTTACAACTTGATTTAAAATTAATATGGCGTAATAAACGGCCTCGTTCTACTATTTTAATGTTAGTAATGAGCTTGTTTTATGGCTTAATTTTTTATCCAAATCCCACCTATCAGGACATGCCTGCAATGCTTGTCTTTGTTGGAATATTCATCACAGGAATATTTATGATTAATTTTGGACAGTTTATTCCTGCTTGGGACAGCGGTTATTATAACATGCTAATGAGCCAGAATATTAAATACAAAAACTATTTAGATTCCAAGTACAAGCTGATGATGGCGAGTGCGGTTATATTGTTTGTACTGAGTATTCCTTATGTGTATTTTGGATGGGATATATTACTGATTCACTTTGCGGCTATGATTTATAATATAGGAGTAAACACCCATGTGTTATTATTTGGAGGCTCCTTTAATCGTAAACAAATAGACTTGAATAAAAGTGCGGCGTTTAATTACCAAGGAACAGGAGCGGTGCAGTGGATTATTGGTTTTCCATTGATGGCATTGCCTATACTGTTGTTTTATATTTCGTATAAATTAATTAATTACGAAGCGGGTATCGCAACACTTATTGTATTGGGCGTTTTAGGAATGGTTTTTCATCAGAAGTTAATGAAAGTCATTGTACAATGTTATAAAAATAAAAAATATGCTATGATTGCGGCATTCAGTCAATCTAATTAATAAAAAAAAGCACATGATTAAAGCAATTGATATTTCAAAAAAATACGGAGGCAACACGGTACTATCTATAGCGAATTTAGAAATTCCAAAAGGACAATGTTTTGGACTGGTAGGGAATAATGGGGCAGGTAAAACTACCTTTTTCAATCTTTTATTAGATTTGATTCAGCCGAGCACAGGACATATTATTTTAAACGATATTCAAGTTGATAAAAATGAAGATTGGAAAACTTTTACAGGTTCTTTTATAGATGAGTCTTTTTTGATAGGCTATTTAACGCCCGAAGAATATTTTTACTTTGTAGGAGAATTACGAGGGATGAATAAAGCAGATATCGATGCTTTTTTACTACAGTTTACAGACATTTTTAATGATGAGATTTTAGGCGCTAAAAAGTACCTACGAGATTTGTCCAAAGGAAACCAGAAAAAGGTAGGTATTATTGCTGCATTTATAGGAAACCCTGAAGTGATTGTTTTAGACGAACCTTTTGCAAATCTAGATCCAACCACTCAAATTAGATTAAAACAGTTATTGAAAAACGTTGTGGACAATCAGGAAGTGACCTTGTTAATCTCTAGCCACGATTTAGGCCATGTTACAGAAGTTTGCGATAGAATTGTAGTATTAGAAAAAGGAGAAATAGTAAAAGACCTATCTACATCTACGGAGACTTTACAAGAATTAGAGACTTATTTTACGGTATAACATTAATTTATGTTGCTGTTTTTTAAAATATTTAATACAGAAAGAAAGAGTAAGTCGCGTAAGCGCAAAAAAAGAGCACAATTATTTGTGCTCTTTTTTTTGTGATAACAAATCGTACATCTAAAAGTTTAGCGCACAAAAAAAGAGACCTACCCCAGGCCTCTTTTTAATTTTATAAGTTATTAACCCCTTAATAACATATTTAGTGAGAGAAGTTCCCTTCGCTCACATTAAAAGTAATTAAATACTATCAATTTACATCTTTATTAAGATAAAATACATTTAACTATAGATGAATGGTGTTTGCCTAAGGATGTGTAAAGTAAACTGTGTGACTTATAAGTGGGATTATTCTGTTGTTTTTGAGTTGTTTGGTAATTTATCAAAACCCATATTGTAGAAGATAAAACCATAAATATCTGCATATTGTTCGATGGTTTTGGAAACGGGTGTTCCTGCTCCGTGGCCAGCATTGGTTTCTATTCGAATAAGTACAGGACTGTTTCCCGCTTGTTTGTCTTGGAGTTCTGCTGCAAATTTAAAGGAATGGGAAGGAACAACTCTGTCGTCATGGTCTCCGGTGGTTACCATGGTTGCGGGATAATTGATCCCTTTTTTTACATTGTGTACAGGAGAATATCCTTTTAAATAGGCGAACATTTCTTTAGAATCGTCGGCGGTACCATAGTCATAAGCCCATCCGGCACCGGCGGTAAAGGTGTGGTAGCGTAACATGTCCAAAACACCGACAGCAGGCAGGGCTACTTTCATTAAGTCTGGGCGTTGGGTCATCGTAGCTCCTACGAGTAATCCGCCGTTTGAGCCCCCTCTAATAGCTAAGAAATCCGAGGAAGTATATTTTTTTTCAATCAGGTATTCTGCGGCGGCAATAAAATCGTCAAAAACGTTTTGTTTTTTTAGCTTTATTCCGGCATCATGCCATTTTTTTCCATATTCTCCTCCACCTCTTAAATTAGGAACTGCGTAAATTCCTCCTTGTTCCATCCATACGGCGTTTGCAATACTAAAACTAGGAGTGAGGCTTACGTTAAATCCGCCATAACCATATAATATAGTTGGGTTTTTTCCATGCAGTTCCAATCCTTTTTTATGGGTAATAATCATGGGTATTTTACTGCCATCTTTGGAGCTATAAAAAACTTGTTTAGACTCATAATCATCCGAGTTAAAGTCTATTTTTGGAGATACATAGAGTGTTGATTTACCAGTTTCTGGGTCAAAGCTATAGATAGATCCAGGTGTTTTATAGTTTGTGAATGCGTAGTACAAAACGGTGGCGTCTTCTTTGCCTCCAAAACCGCTAATAGTTCCCAGTCCTGGTAAGGCTATTTCTCTGATGAGATTTCCCTTAAAATCATACTGTTTTACTTGAGACACGGCATCTACCATGTATTTCGCAAAGATGTACCCCGCCGATGTAGAAGCACTCAATACATGGACTGTTTCTGGAATAATGTCTACCCAGTTTTCCGGTGTAGGATTGTTTGCGTTTACCTTTACAATACGTTTGTTAGGGGCGTTTAAATTCGTCATTAAATACAAGGTTTCTCCTTTGTTATCTATGATATAGGTATCGCTATCAAAATTATTGACAATGCTCACTAATTTGGCCGATGGATTTTTTAGATCCAATAGGTACAATTCGTTTCCAGAGGTAGATTTAGCTGCTGTAATGCTTAAAAACCGATTGTCCGTACTAGTTCCTCCACCCACATAGCGCCGCTTTTGAATGTCACCAAATACAATAAGATCGTTTTTTTGTGCCGTTCCTAAGGGATGATAAAACAAGCGATGTTGATCTGTTTTAGCCGATAATTCGCTGCCTGTAGGTTTCTCGTAACTAGCATAATAAAATCCATCATTTCCTTTCCATGAAAGTCCAGAGAATTTAATATCCACAAGGGTGTCTTCTGCGATTTTTTTAGAAGCCACATCCATAATAATTACTTTGCGCCAGTCGGATCCTCCCTCGGAAATGGAGTAGGCTACTTTACTGCCATCTTTTGAGAATGAGACTTCTCCTAAGGAACTTGTTCCATCTTCAGAAAAAGTATTAGGGTCTAAAAACACCGTTGGTTTTTCATCTTTTTTATGACGGTATAAAACATGTTGATTTTGAAGCCCATCATTTTTATAAAAATAAGTGTAATCACCCTCGGTAAACGGGGCACCTATTTTTTCGTAATTCCATAATTTCTCTAACCTATTTTTTAGTGCTTCTCGATAAGGAATGTTGTTTAAATAATCAAAAGTCACTTCGTTTTGAGCACTTACCCAAGCTGCTGTTTCTTCGGACATATCATCTTCTAACCATCTGTATGGGGCTTTTACTGAGGTGCCAAAGTAGTGGCTAATGGTCGCTGCTTTTTTTGTGACAGGGTATTTTAATTTCATAGTTGGTGTATCTTGGTTTGAGTTGTTACAGCCGCTTAAGATAGCCACTGTAAATGCAAAAAGGAGTGTTTTTTTCATGAGATTTTCTTTAGTGTATAGCACCATCTCATGAAGTTTTAACTTGTTTTTTGTATTGAATCTGATTAAGTATGAGTTGGTTGTGTTGAAATACAAATGTATAAAAAAAGACACATGTGGTGAGTATGTGTCTTTAATTTGTTTTTATAAATTTAAAAAAAAAGCGGTGTTTTTAAAGCCAATGCTTCTAAGAATTAAAAAATAGAGTAACAAGTATTTAAAAATGTAATTTATAAAACTTCCATTGAAATACCTTGAGAAGTTTTGAAGCGTTATTTTTGAAATTATAAAAGATTTAGTTGGTTTATTGTATGTATTTCATGTTGTTAAGTTAGTGAATAAAAAGGAATGTAACAATTGTTACTTATGAAACAGGTGATTTTATGTCAATTTGTCCTTGTAAATTAAGGCATGCTAATTGTATCTTAGCAGCTATAAACCGAATAGATATGACAGAATTATTGACGAAAGAAACTTTTTTAAAAAAGGTTTTTAATTTCGATAAAAATACAGAATGGAAATACGAAGGTGAATTACCTTGTATCATAGATTTTTATGCAGAATGGTGTGGACCGTGTAAAATGGTGGCTCCCGTTTTAGAGGAGTTGAGTGATGAATATGAAGGTAAAGTGCTGATTTATAAAGTGAATACTGAGGTAGAGCAGGAGTTAGCCGCCGCTTTTGGAGTGCGCAGTATTCCTACCATGTTATTTTGCCCAAAAGAAGGGGAGCCGCAAATGGCGCAAGGAGCCTTGCCTATAACGGAGTTTAGAAAATTATTTAAGGACGTACTTTTAGTAGAACAACCTAAATAAGGTTAAAAAAAAGAGCTTGTGAATATTCACAAGCTCTTTTTTATGTTTTAAAAAAGTGATTAGAACCACGTTTTTTTATTGTCTTGGTAGATGTGTTTAAACTCTTCGTCAGATTTTGTTAAATAGATAACCCCTTCTATAAGAGCGATTATTGAAATTATAATACCTCCAAAACCACAGGTTAAAATAGTGATAAGTAGCATTATAATACCTTCTTTTGTGTATCCTAATATAAATTTATGGATTCCAAGTGCGCCTAATAAAATTGCGATAATCCCTGCAGCAATACGTTTGCTTTGTTCTGGGAATTGAGGCTGTACTTTGTTTCCTTGATTGTCAGTAATGTCCATGATAAATTAAAATTTGTTTAAATTAGTTTTGATATTTTATCTACAATAGTTTGAGATAATTTTATATTAGATTCTACTGTCCATCCAGCAATATGAGGAGACAATAGAACATTGTCCGCATGTATTAAATAGTTAAAAGCGTCGGGTAAATTATTGTTTTCAAATAAGTTTTCAAAAGATAATTTTTCATATTCCAACACGTCTAAACAGGCACCTAATACTTTGTTCGACTTTAGAGCTGCGACTAAATCATCCGTTTTAACGGCCGATCCCCTAGCGGTATTTATTAAATAAAAAGGTTTTTTAAATTGATGAATAAACTCGGTATTAAACATGTTGTGGGAGTGCTTGTTATACGGCGTATGAAAACTGAGTACATCAGCCGTTTGTTGCAATACTTCCAAAGACACCTGTTTGCAATGAACATCTCCAACGTTAGGAATAAGATCATAACAAATTACGTTCACATCAAATCCTTGTAGCTTTTTAGCAAAAGCTTTCCCCATATTTCCGTAGCCAATAATCCCAACGGTTTTACCTTCCAGTTCTATTCCTCGGTTTTTTTCCCGATTCCACTGTCCTTGGCGTATTTCTAAATCGGCTTGTTTCAGCTTATTAAAAAGTGCCAGAATCATACCTAAAGCATGTTCTCCTACGGCATTCCTGTTGCCTTCAGGCGCTGCAATTAATGCAATTCCTTTTGAAGAAGCATAATCTACATCGATGCTTTCCAGGCCAGCTCCAACCCGGGCTATAAATTTCAAAGCAGTTGCTTTATCAATAAAATCCTTGTAAATATTAAAGCGACTACGAATGATGATTCCATCGTATAGGTGAATAATCTGTTCGATTTCTTCTTTGGATTTCGTATACTCTTCATCACAGTGACAGCCCAGCTTTTCGAGTTCTTCTTTTAATAACTCGTGGTTTTTATCAATAAATAAAATTTTCATTTAATATTGTTCTTTGTCACTTGGAAAATCACCACTCTTTACATCGGCACTGTACCTTTGAAAAGCATCTTTCATTTGGTCGTACATATCTAAGTATCTACGTAAAAAACGAGGGTTAAATTCATGGGTCATTCCCAGCATGTCATGAGTCACTAATACTTGACCATCTACTCCATTTCCAGCCCCAATTCCAATCACTGGAATGGTAAGACTTTCTGCTACTTTTTGAGCCAATGCTGCAGGTACTTTTTCTAAAACCAATGCAAAACAGCCTAATTTTTCTAATAATTTGGCGTCTTCCATTAATTTAATAGCTTCCTCTTCTTCTTTGGCTCTAACAGTATAGGTTCCAAATTTATAAATGGACTGGGGAGTTAATCCTAAATGTCCCATCACAGGAATTCCTGCGTTTAGGATGCGTTTTATGGATTGCTTAATCTCAGAACCACCTTCTAGTTTAACAGAGTGACCACCGGACTCTTTCATGATTCTAATAGCAGAACGAAGGGCTAATTTAGGATCCGATTGGTAATTTCCAAAAGGTAAATCTACCACAATTAAACTTCGAGTAATACCACGTACCACAGAACTGGCGTGGTAAATCATTTGATCTAGCGTAATTGGGAGTGTGGTTTCGTGACCAGCCATTACATTGGAGGCTGAATCTCCTACTAATATTACGTCTATATTGGCACCGTCCACTATTTTTGCCATGGTATAATCATATGCGGTAAGCATGGATATTTTTTGACCGTGGGCTTTCATGTCCACGAGGGACTTAGTGGTAATTCTTTTGTATTGTTTTTTTGCGACAGACATTTTCTGTTTTTTTTTAGATGCTGTAAAAATACAAAAAATAGCGGCGAAAAATTTAAACCCAATAACTATTTTTATAGGTGAAAACTTGTGAGTTATAAATAAAATTGTGTATTTTGTTTAAATCTTTATGTTTTTTAAGGATTTAAAATTTATTCTTTCCCTTGTAGAAATCTTTTTTACAGCCTCTAATTGTATTTTATTATAAGTAGCAATAGCTAATAATGCCAGATAAAAAAGGCATTACAATTCTTATATTCGAGTTTTTTTTATTCAGAATATGTAAAATATAGATTATGAAGAGAGAGAAATACCATCTGTCAGAACGTTTTTTGTCAATCCCTAGTTTTTTGAGAAGAGGAGGGAAGGAGGAAGATAAAACCTCTGTTTTTGATGCCTTACCTACGGCGGTTTGGGTACTGGATTTTGAGCGTGCTATAACAGTGGCTAATTTAATGCTAAAAGAGTTGGATACAGACCTAGTATCTTTATTAAATTCTACGAAATATTATCTGAAAATCATTTCTCTTATTAATATTAAAACGGTGAACCATGCTGCTGTACAGTTGTATGATGCCGAAGGGAAGGAAGAACTTAAGAAACAGTTTATGACGGTTTTTGTAGATTTTAAAAGCAGTGACTTTAAGCTGTTTATGCGAAACGTTATGGTCGATATGCAATGTGGGGAGTATAAGGGAATCCAAAAGAATGTAAATGGAGGTGTCTTAAATGTTCATGTAAATTATAAGCGGAACGATACAGAAAGTACCACGGTGTTTTGTACTGTAATGGAAACTGAAAAAAAGAAAACTCTTGTGGCTAAAGCAATGATGAGAGTGCTTAAAAATGAGGTGACAGAAGCAGGTTGGGTATATAGATGTACTTCTGGTGAAATAGCATGGTCAGACCAGGTTTATGAAATTTTAGAAGCTAGAAAAGAAGAGGCCGATTTAGGGGTGTCATTAATACTTAATACGGTGCATCCAAAGGATAAAACGATGTTAATGGAGCATTATGCACGGTTGTTTTCGCTTGAAAAAGTAACACCTGTTAATTTTTTGATTATTTTGTCTAATGGTGTCGAAAAGGAAATTGAAGAGAGTTATACGGTTGTTTCTGAACCTAAGTCTGGTGGGATAAAAACCATTATTGCAAGTATGAAAGTGCGAAGTCCTAAAAAGGAGCAGGTTGAGAAAATAACGGAGTCCTACATGAACGCTACCTCGGGAAACATGGTTTCCTTTTTATGGAAAGCTACCGATGGATGGCCTGTAGAGCAGGTGTCATCGAATGTGGTGTCTATATTAGGGTATACGGCTAAAGATTTCTTGGAAGGAGGGCTTTTGTATCAAGACCTTATTCATAAAGATGATTTAAAATGGATACTGGAAAAACATAATAATGATTGGCTTACAAGGGAGGAGGCGAGCTTGTTAAGACCGTATCGGATTTTATCTAAATCAGGTGAAATAAAGTGGGTTGTAGCGAGGTATGTTGTGCAGAAAAATACCGCAGGAGAAATCATCTATTATAATGGGTTTATTGAAGACATCACAAAAAGTAAGTCCTTAGATATTATATTTAAAAAAATTAACGCTTTAACGTCAGGGGTCAAGGGGAAGGCGTATCTAAATGCTGTTAGTAAGGAGATTGCGGATGTGGTGGAAGCGGATTTTTTGAGTATCGGTTTTAGAGATGAAAAAGTACTAAGTAATATTGAACTCGTCGCTAATTATGCAAATGGAGCTTTAGAAAAAAACTTTGTGTATTCAGATATAGGAACACCATGTAGCATGGTTACTAATGAAAAAAAAGGAGTCTATATTAGTGGCGTTGCAGCATTGTTTCCTAAGGATATCTGGCTAAAAGATAATAGCGTGGAAGGATATATCGGGATCCATTTGATAAATAATATTGATGATGCTGTCGGGTTGATAACAGTACTATTTAAAAAACCAATTGAAAAAGAAGAATTTATAATCTCTGTGTTAGAGTTGTTTACTAAAAGGATCGCTTCTGAAGTACAAGAGTTAAAATTAAAAGAATTACTAGTAAAAAAAGAAGAAGAAGCTAGGGCTTTGTTTGTGAATTCTCCTACGGCTATGTGGATTGAAGATTACACAGAAATTTACGCATTTTTAAAAGAAGTAAAAGAAAAAAAGGTACCAGACTTAAAAAAGTTTTTGCAATCGGAGGGGATAGATATTTTGACTTTAGGAAATATGATTAAAATCGTAGATRTAAATGATAAATGTATAGAAATTACCAARGCAAATTCTAGGGAAGAGCTKAYGCTCCGMTTTAAAGAAACCTTTACAGARAGCAGTATAGGGACGTTTTTAGAARTTWTGGTCACCTTTTACAAAGGAGATTTYACCTATTCTGGAGAAATGCAAATTAGAGACTTAARTGGWGGGTATAAAAATGTGTCGGTCAATTTATTGGTGCCATTGACCAATAGGAAACACTTTGATAAAGTGATTTRTTCTGTTGTAGACATCACTAAAAGCACAAAAATTGTACAATCTYTAGCTCAAAATAAATTATACCTAGAAAATTATATAGAYAGTATTCCYTTGCCTTCAATGATGTGGGATACAGCCTATAATTGTGTTAAATGGAATAAGACGGCTGAAGCCATGTTTGGCTATTCTGAAAAGGAAATGCTAGGGAAGAGTTTTAAAACATTGTTTTTTAATAAAGCTAAATTTGATTTGAGAAAAGAGGAGTGGAGGGCGGAAATGAAGGGCTCTGGAAGACTTCAAAAAACAACTATAAATACCACTAAATTTGAGAAGCTTATTAGCTGTAATTGGAATGTTATGGAAGTTAAAAACGAGAAATCTAAAGTGATTGGCTATGTGACTTTAGCAGAAGATGTCACGGAGCGTATTAAAGAAGAAAGAAGAAAGAATGCCGTTTCTAGAATTTCTAAAGCCGCTATTTCAAACATTAGTTTAAAGGAATTTTACATATTTACTCATATAGAGGTTTCTAATTTTTTGGATGCCAATAATTGTTTTATTGCGATTATCAATAGAGATACGAGTGTGTTGCATAAAAAATTTAGCGTTTCTACAAAAATGGAAACTAATTTAGAATTAGAGCTAAACGCAAGTTTAACAGGGCTTGTTATAAAAAATAAAAAATCACTGCTGTTAAAAACAGCGGAAATTAAGGCACTAAAAGCGAAACATGGTATTGAAATATTGGGGGAAGAAATTAAAGTTTGGTTGGGAGCTCCCATAATGGTTCTAGATAAGTGTATCGGTGCTATCGTGGTCAAAAACTTTGAAAGTGAAGTGGTTTATACGCAGGAAGATGTGGAGAATTTAGAGTTGATAGCCAATTCTATAAGTGGGGTTATTGAACGAAAACGAGCAGCTAAAAAGTTGAAAAAAGCGTTAAAAGAAGCGGTGCAATCCGAATCGTTAAAAACATCTTTTTTAGCTAATATGAGTCATGAAATTAGGACACCTATGAATGGTATTGTTGGTTTTTCAGAATTATTAAGTAACTCTGATTTAAAAGAAGAGGATAGAAAACACTATACCCAACTAATTATAGACAGTAGTGCTCAGTTATTAAATATTGTGAATGATATTTTAGATATTTCACAGATAGAGGCAGGGATGGTTCGGTTAAAAAAGGAATTTTTTAAAGTAAATGATTTGGTAAATCATTTAATAGAACTCCATCAAGTAAAAGCAGATGCCAAAGGGATACAATTAGTATTAGATCCTTTTGTAAAGAATGATTTGAGTATAAAGAATGATAAAACTAAATTATTACAAGTACTATCTAATCTAGTATCCAATGCTATTAAGTTTACAAACTCCGGCTATGTGCGTATTGGTTATTATTTAAAAGAGGATATATTGGAGTTTTATGTGGAAGATTCAGGAATAGGAATTCCCCAAAAATTTCACTCTAAAATATTTGACCGATTTATTCAAACCAATGAGAATAGCAGAAAACAAGCAAAAGGAAATGGCTTGGGCTTGGCGATCAGTAAATCTTTTGTGGAGCTATTTGGAGGTGAAATATGGATTGAGAGGTCAGATGAGAAAGGCACTAAAATATGTTTTACTTTACCCTATGCTTCTTTAGAACCAGAGAAAGAAACAATGGTTAAAATTGATGTTGTTTCTGCTCAAGATTTTAAAAAGGAGGATATTACGATACTCATAGCGGAAGATGAAATAAATAATATGGTATTTTTAGAGGAGGTTTTTTCTAGAACTAATTATACGGTATTAAAAGTAGAAAATGGAAAAGAGGCAGTAGACATATGTGCAGAAAACACGACAATAGACGTGGTGTTGATGGATATTAAAATGCCTATTATGAATGGTTTAGAAGCGACGGAAATTATTAAGAAAACAAGGCCTGATTTACCGATCATAGCCCTGTCTGCATTTGCCATGGAGTCCGATATAAAATATGCCTTGAGTAAAGGATGCGATAGCTATATTTCTAAACCTATAAATAGAAAACTACTCCTTAAAACCATTGTAGAGTATGTTTCTAAAGCAAGAGAAAAACAAGTTTAATAATTTCCTGCTTAAAAATTGTATATTACACCTGCTAAAATATTGTTTTTAATAAGTATACATGCAAATGACTCTTGAAAAAAAACACCAGTTAAACCCAGAAAAATGGGTAGGCTTATACGCCGATTATTTGTTTAATTATACCATTAGGCGAGTAGACAATCATGAGGTTTCTAAAGACTTAATTCAAGAAACTTTTTATGCAGCTCTTAAGTCTGTTCCTAATTTTAAGGGCTTAGCAAGTGAGCGGACATGGCTTATAGCTATTTTAAAAAGAAAAATTATTGATCATTACCGGAAGGTGAATTCCGTAAAAGGAAAAGCTGAAATCCGAGTGAATTTTCATCAGGATGGCTCACAAGAAGGTGATTGGATTCAAGAAAGGGTCCCCGCAAAATGGACAAGTGCGAGTGATTATAATCTAGAACAAATGGAACTGACAGATACCTTGAGGAAATGTATTGATAATTTACCAGAGAAATACGCCATGGTATTTAAAATGAAAACAATGCAAGAAATGGAAACAGCAGATATTTGTAAGGAACTTGATATCTCATCGTCAAACTTATGGGTTATAATTCATAGAGCTCGAACACAACTAAGAGCTTGTATGGAGGAAAACTGGTTTAATAAATAATTTAGGTGTCGAACCTATATAATAAATAGATACGAATGAAATTTAAATTAACCTGTGACGAAGCCACAGCTATTTGCTCAAAAAACCAATATGGCGAAGCTTCTGTAACTGATAAATTTAGAATGCTGTTTCATGTGTTGTTTTGCGCTGTTTGTAAACTGTATTCTAAACAAAATACTTTTATGACTAAATGCATGTCTTCTGTAGATAAAAAAGGCGTGGTTAAAAGTAAATTGAACAGTGAAGAAAAAGAAGAAATGGCCTTAAAAATTAAAGAAATGGTATAATAAACTATCTTTGTGCCTTTAAAAAAATACCATGCACTTTTTATCAGATGAATTGGATGATTATATTGTAGATCATTCAGAAAACGAACCGCAATTATTAAAGGAATTAAACAGGGAAACTTGGCAGAAAGTACTGAATCCACGGATGCTAAGTGGCGTGTATCAAGGACGTGTTTTGTCCATCTTGTCAAAACTTATTCGCCCTAAAAACATTTTGGAATTAGGAACCTATACGGGTTATTCTGCCTTGTGTTTGGCAGAAGGAATGCAAAAAGACGGGCTGCTACATACGATAGATAAAAATGAAGAATTGGTGGATCTTCAACAAAAATACTTTCAGAAATCTAACTATGGAAACCAAATAGTACAGCACCTGGGCGATGCTGTAAAAATTATCCCTACACTTGATTGTAAATTCGATTTGGTCTTTATAGATGCTGACAAGCCCAATTACGTCAACTATTTTAATCTTATTATAGAAAAGATGAATCCAGGAGGAGTCATCCTTTCAGACAATGTTTTGTGGACAGGAAAAGTTATTGAACCACTAAACCCGAAGGATGTTTCAACAAAAATATTATTGGCATATAATAAATTACTAAAAGAAGATCCTCGAGTAGAAACGGTGTTGTTACCTATTCGTGACGGATTGACTATCAGTCGAGTTTTGTAATGTTATTTTCCTGCTACAATGAGTACAAATTCGCCTTTTGGGGCTTTGTTTTCAAAATGTGTTAAGACTTCGGAAATGCTACCTCTTATCGTTTCTTCGTAGAGTTTTGTAAGTTCTCTAGAAACAGATATTTGACGGTCTTCTCCAAAATACTCTGTAAAATGAGTCAGTGTTTTTAATAGCTTATGCGGAGATTCGTAAAAAATAATGGTACGTGTTTCTTCTGCTAAAAATGTCAATCTTGTTTGTCTTCCTTTTTTAACAGGTAAGAAGCCTTCAAAAACAAATTTATCGTTAGGTAAGCCGCTGTTTACAAGTGCAGGCACAAAAGCAGTGGCTCCGGGTAAACATTCTATGGAGATGCCTTCTTTAATACAGGCTCTGGTCAATAAAAAACCTGGATCAGAAATGGCTGGAGTTCCCGCATCCGAAATCATAGCGATTGATTCTCCACATTTTAAGCGGTCTACAATACGGTTTAACACTTTATGCTCGTTATGCATGTGGTAACTTTGCATTTGAGTAGTTATTTCAAAATGCTTTAATAGTTTTCCTGAAGTACGTGTGTCTTCGGCAAGAATTAGATCTACCTCGTTTAAAATTTCCACAGCCCTAAAAGTCATGTCTTTTAAATTTCCAATAGGAGTTGGTACTAAGTATAATGTTGACATAATATATTATTTTTTAACAAGCATTCTTTTAATTTCATTCAGTTTCATCAAGGCTTCTATTGGTGTAAGGGTATCGATATTTGTCGCCAATATTTCCTCTTTTAGATCTTCCAATAATGGATCGTCCAGCTTAAAAAAGCTCAATTGCATTGCGTCGCCTTCGGCCGTTTTTGCAAGGGTATTTTTAATGTCGTCCGAGGTGTGATTCTTTTCTAGTTGTTGTAACATTTTACTTGCTCTGTTTATTACAGATGTTGGCATTCCGGCAAGTTTAGCTACATAAATACCAAAACTGTGTGCACTTCCTCCAGGGACAAGTTTGCGTAAAAATAATACTTTATCTTTTAGCTCTTTTACCGAAACGTTAAAGTTTTTGATGCGATCAAATGTGTTAGACATATCGTTTAACTCATGATAGTGCGTTGCAAATAACGTCTTTGCATTCGAAGGGTGTTCGTGTAAATATTCTGCAATGGCCCATGCAATAGAAATTCCATCATAGGTACTAGTTCCACGTCCAATTTCGTCTAATAAAACCAAACTTCGTTCGGAAATATTATTTAGAATACTAGCCGTTTCATTCATTTCTACCATAAAAGTAGATTCTCCCATAGAAATATTATCACTGGCTCCTACTCGGGTAAATATCTTATCTACAATCCCTATTCTAGCACTTTCTGCAGGAACATAACTCCCCATTTGTGCTAATAAAACAATAAGTGCTGTTTGTCTAAGTATGGCAGACTTTCCACTCATATTAGGCCCGGTAATCATAATTATTTGCTGTTGATTACGATTTAAAATTACATCATTGGCAATGTAATCCTCTCCGATAGGAAGTTGCTTTTCAATCACGGGATGTCTACCGTTTTTTATGTCTATGTCCGTACTGTCGTCTATTACAGGTTGGATATAATTATTTGCTTCAGCCGTTTTTGCAAAGGAGCATAAACAATCTATCTGAGCAATTAATTGTGCATTTAATTGGATCGGTTGTATAAAATCGATTAGGTAACTGGTCAAATCATTAAAGATTTGATGTTCCAAAACGCCTATTTTATCTTCAGCTCCTAAGATTTTAGATTCATAATCTTTTAATTCTTCGGTGATATAGCGTTCTGCATTTACTAATGTTTGCTTTCTAATCCACTCTTCTGGTACTTTGTCTTTATGTGAATTTCGTACTTCTATATAGTAGCCAAATACATTGTTAAATGCTATTTTCAGAGATGTTATACCAGTGCGTTCTCTTTCGCGTGCCACCATGTCGTCCAAATAACTTTTTCCAGCGTTTGAAATAGCTCGTAGGGCATCTAGTTCTTCAGAAACTCCAGCCGCAATGGCATTTCCTTTGTTAATGTTTACTGGTGCGTCCTCGGATAAAGTAGCCGCTATTTTTTCTCGTAACAAAGTACAAGATTGCAGTTGTTCTCCTATTATTTTAAGCGATTCATTATCGCTGTTTATGGCCGCCTCTTTGATTGGAAGAATAGCATTTAGTGAATTTTTAAGAAGGATTACTTCTCTTGGGTTCACTTTTTCCGTGGCCACTTTAGAAACCAAGCGTTCTATATCACTTATCTGCTTAATTTGATAGCTTGTGGTTTCGAAAAAATCATTGTTTTGTCTGAGGTAAGCCACCACATTGTGTCGTTTACGTATCTGTGCTATTTCTTTTAAAGGTAGGGCTAGCCATCGTTTTAAAAGACGTCCTCCCATGGGAGAAATAGTCTGATCTATAATGTCTAATAAGGTGACAGATTGTAAGCTAGTTCCGTGATATAACTCTAAGTTTCGAATGGTGAATTTGTCCATCCACACGTAGTGATCCTCTTCTATCCTGGTGATAGAAGTAATGTGTTTGAGCTTTGTATGTTGAGTTTCGGATAAATAATACATGGCCACTCCAGCCGAAATTATTCCTTCCTTTAAATCTTGTACACCAAAACCTTTTAAAGAAGCTACCTTAAAATGGTTGGTCAGTGTTTCTGTAGCATAATCTATTTGAAAAACCCAATCATCTAAATAAAAGGTGTAAAACGAACTTCCAAAACACTCGTTAAACTTGGTTTTAAATTGTTTTTGGACAAGGACTTCGCTAGGGTTAAAGTTCTGTAATAGTTTGTCTATGTATTCTGTAGAACCTTGAGCAGTTAAAAATTCACCGGTGGATACATCTAAAAAGGAGACCCCTACTTTTTTCTTTCCAAAATGTACCGTGGCTAAGAAATTATTGTTTTTTGCTTGTAAAACTTCATCGTTAAGAGCTACACCTGGAGTGATCAGCTCTGTAACACCTCGTTTAACAATGTTTTTTGTCATTTTTGGATCTTCCAACTGATCACAAATGGCCACCCGTAATCCTGCTTTCACTAATTTAGGTAAATAGGTGTTTAAGGAATGATAAGGGAAACCAGCTAGCGCGGTTTCATTCTCGCTACCAGCACCTCTTTTTGTGAGGATTATACCAAGGATTTTGGACGCTTTTTTAGCATCTTCTCCAAAAGTTTCATAAAAATCTCCAACTCTAAACAAGAGCATAGCATCAGGGTATTTTACCTTTATGCTATTATACTGTTTCATTAAAGGAGTTACTTTCTTAACTTTTACCTTAGACTTTGCCAATTTTTGTGCTTTTAAATTATGGGGCGAAGTTATGCATTTGGAACAAGGCATACAAGAGTCTATTTTATTGTTCTAAGATTCATACATTGTCTGGTTTTAGAAGGAATAATGAAATCAAAAATTTACCTTTGCAAAAGTTATAAATAAAGACACCATGAGAAAGTTAAAAAACAGTGAGTTGGGTAGGTTGAATGTAAGTGAATTTAAAGATTCAGCAAAAGTTCCCCTCATTGTTATTCTAGATAATATTAGAAGTTTAAATAATGTGGGGTCTGTATTTAGAACCAGTGATGCTTTCCTAATTAAAAAAATCTATTTATGTGGAATTACTGCGACTCCACCTCATAAAGAAATTCATAAAACAGCCCTTGGAGCTACAGAATCTGTGACATGGGAATACCGTGAAAGTACGGTAGAATTACTAAAGGAACTCCAAGAGAAGGGTGTGAAAATAGCGGCGATAGAGCAAGCCGAAAACAGTGTGAGTTTAGAGAATTTTGAGATAGAGACCAATGCGACCTATGCTATCGTTTTTGGTAACGAAGTAAAGGGTGTGCAACAGGAAGTAGTTTCGATCTCTGATTATTGTATTGAAATACCACAATTTGGAACGAAACACTCATTAAATATAGCTGTATGCTGTGGTGTTGTTCTTTGGGACTTGTTTAAAAAGATTAGATTTTAACATTGAATTGCGGGTTTAGGTAATAAAAAATGTTTATTTTCACATATAAATTGTAAACCTTACCCCAAAAATAGAGAAATTGAGACTGTTTTTACTTATTTCTTAACTTGATTATACCACAATTGTTGTGGATCTATGAGTATGTAATAATTTTAATGAACCTTCAAAAATAGATGGTATGTTGAAAGGCACAATAATGCTTTTTTTTCTATGTGTGTTTTGTTGTGGGTATGCTCAAATTCAGTTACTTACTTCGGAATTAGATAGCGTTACTTATTACATTGAAAAATCCGAGAAACTTCAGTTTTCGGAAAGTCTTCGCTTGTCATTTGCAGAAAAATCAGTAAAGATTGCAGAAAGGAATCAAAACAAGGAGGCTATTATCACTGCAAATTTAAATCTTGTTGGCTTTTTGTTTTCTAAAAATAATTCCTTAGTGCGTCTTCAAAAAATATTTTTAGACCTAGAAAGGTCTACGGTTCATTCCTCCAAGGTTGTTCTTAATAATTACTGGTATAAAAAGGGAGCCTTTTATCATTTTAAACATGTGGGAGATAGTGCCTTTTATTTTTACAATAAGGGATTAAAAAGCAGTTTGCTTCAGGAGAATAATCATCAAAGTAAAATAGGGTACTATAATATTTCACGTATACTGTATGAATGTCAGGAATATGTTGGGGCAAAAAAAAACATCTTGTTGGGCCTAGATATTCCTTTGGCAGTGAATGATTTTAAGATTTCAAACAGCCTATATCTATTAAAATCCAAGGTCGAGTTTAAAATGGGCAATAAGGAAGAGGCCTATCAAGACTTGTTTGTTCTAAAGAACAGGGCCGTAAATTTTGAAGATTCAACGAGTATAGCTTATGCGTATAATAAAATAGGAACAATGCTGCTCTCCCAAAAATCATATGATTCTGCTTTTTATTATTTTGAAAAGGGAATTGCTATAAAAAAATCTCAAAAACTAGCAGACAAGGAGGATGTTTCCTTAATCAGTAACAGGAGTTATACCGCTTATTATAAATACGGAAACAAACACTTTTTTACAGAGAGCGCTCAGTATATTACTATGTGTAAAAAAGAAGGTTTTGGTAATTTATTGTTTGAGCTTCATTTTAGATTGGCAAAAGTGTATAAAGAAAGGCTTGAGTATGCTAAAGCTGAAAAACATATCAATCTAGCCATCGGTAATTTTTCATCTAATGAATTGGAAAACCTGTATGCTGCATTGTTTTTAGGCGCATCTTTAGATACGTATAAGGCGATAAAATATACCTCTCAATATTTGCGCTTAACGGATAGTATCAATTTTTTAAATAAAGATGTTCGGACAAAAATTTCTAAAATTAAGTTTGAAGTAAATCGAAAAGAGCAGTTGAATTTAGCCTTGAAAAAAGAGAATACGCAAAAAAAATCGGTCATAGAAAAGGTACAGTTTAATAATATAATTTCTGGACTGGGATTGTTAGCTGCTTTTCTGATGTTTATTACATTGAGCTATAGTATTGTACAGCGAAAGAAAAAACAACTTTATATAGAAAAGTTAGAAAGGGTAGAGGCTAGAGAAGAAGAGCGACAACGATTGGCGAAAAAGCTACATGACGAAATAGCAGGAGATTTAAACATGTTGCATTTAAGGATTAAAAACACAGGGGATCATAAATTGGCTAAAGCTGTAAATAGTATTGGGGAAATTGTTAGAGAAATGTCCCATGAGTTAAGTTCGGAAAGTTTTGAAGAGGTTGGGTTTAAAGATCAGATAATAAATTTAGTGACAGAGAATTTTAAACCTTCGTTGGATATAAAAATCACCGGTTTAAATGATGTGATATGGGGGAATATTGCCTCCTCTGTAAAACGGGTTTTGTATTTAGGGATACTTAGTATTGTGAAAAATACGACAGGTGATGTCGTTCAAATAAATTTTTCTTTGTTGGATGACATCATAAAAACAGAAGTCAAAGAATATAATGCACTTTTTGATTTTAAGAAGCTTCCCTATTTTATCAGCGTAACAGAAAGTATTCAAGAAATAAATGGAGAGGTTAAATCTATGATAGGAGATAAAGGAAGGTACACTATTATAATTCCAACAATGAATATATGATTTATAGAAAAATAACATCGGTATTCTTTGTAATCTTTTTAATTACAATTCAAGTAGGATTTTCACAAGAAATGACGCGTAAAAATAGATTACTTGATAGTGTTTACTATTTTATAGATAGGTCTGAAATGGACTCCTTAGGTTTTAATGTCAATAAAAAAGATGCATTAAAAGCGATAGATATTTCTGACTATTTGATGATAGATTCTTTGCGAATGGATGCGAGGTTAAATATTGCGGACTTGTATATTTACAGGGATAAATATACAGAATTAAGTATGGTTCTTGAAGAGATACGGTCATTTGGAGAGCGTGCATATAAAGATAATTATGATTATTATCGCTACCTAGGAATTTCCTTGAGAGAGCAGGTTTTGACAGATAGTGCCTATACTTGTTTTAAAAAAGCAAAAGCATTAGGAGTAAAAGAAGGTGATTCCATTTTTAATGGTGTGGTATCTTATAATGTTGCGAAATCAGAATTACTGCGTCATGAATATGAAAAGGCAGAGGAAACCATCATAAATGGTTTGATGTATTTAGAGCCAGGGGCCAAACAACCATTGTTTATCAATTCATTATACATGTTATTGGCTTCCTGTAAATTTGAACAGGAAGATATCGAAGCCTCGATAGATTTGTATAAGAAAGTGTACAGAGTAGCGGTAAAACAAAAGGATACCTTGTTAATGGCAAATGCTTTGAATAACCTTTCTTATTCGAGTTATTTTGGAGGACAAAAAGATTCGGTAATTTATTACTTAGAAAAAGGCTTGAAAATAAAAAATCTAAAAGAAAAATTCCCTAGGTTTTATAGCATGATGCTCGCTAATTTGGCACATTCAAATTTTTTAGAAGGGAATAGTGATCAGATATTGGAAAATTACAACGAGGCGTATGAAATAGGGATACTTTCGGATGATTATAGAGTATTAACATTTATTGATTTTTATAGGGGCTATTATTTTTATAAAAAAAAACCAAGGGAATTAAAAAAATCACTGTTTCATGCAAAGAGAGCTTTAAAGATTTCTCGGAAAGTAGCATCTAATGACCGTACGCTTAATAATTTATTATTCCTCACGGAAATAGATGAAGAGAATTCCTTGAAATATGCAAAAGCATATAAAAAGTTAAACGATAGCTTGGATAACATGAAATACCATACTAAAAATAGTATGATGGGTATTGAATACGAAACCTTAAAAAAGCAACAGGAAAATGAGGCCTTGTTTAAAGACAATTTAGTGAAACAAAAGGAGTTTGAATACAGGAAGCAATTAGGGGTAATTATATTATTGTCCATTGTTGCCCTATTATTGTTCATGGCTATTTTATTGATGAAGTTTAATTATAAAAAATCTAAAACGAGCTTCGAACAAGAACTAATCAAGGCGAAAGTAAAGGAAGAAGAAAGGCTTGATATAGGGGAGCGATTGGGGAAAGATGTAGCGACTACCTTAAAAAGAGTAAAACATCACCTAGAAGTAAACCAAGAGCTCAAGCTAGCCATAGAAACCGAAATGGTGTCAGAGCTAATAGAATCTTTTTCACAGGAGATAACTATTAGAAATTTTGATACGGTTACATTTAAAACACAAATCAAGAATTTAATAACAAGCTATGAGAAGGACAATTTTAAGCTAGATTTAAAAGGATTAGATCATTTAGATTTAAGAAAAACTACGGTTCCTCAAAAACAAGCTTTATTTTTAGGAGTGAGAGAGACCATTCAAAATACGGTCAAACATGCCGACGCAACCTTGATAAAAATTGTGTTTTCCGTACATGAAAACAAGACAAAAGTAGTTATAACGGATAATGGTCGTGGTTTTAACACAGACAGTAAAAGAAACGGAATTGGACTGAAAAACATTAGAGAAAGGATCCTTAAGTTAAAAGGCGAATTTTTAATTCAAAGTAAATTAAATATTGGAACGATTACACAAATTAGTGTGGGGTTTTAATAGAGAAAAAGAAAAAAGAAAATGAAAAAAGGAATAGTTAAAATAATTGCCGTAGATGATCATAGCTTTTTACTAGAAGGTATTGTGAACGCATTAAATAAGTATGACGAAATAGAAATTATTGGAAAGACTAATTGTGATGCTGCTTATAAAGAGATTAAAAAAGCGGCAGTTGCTAACGAGGCATTTGATATCCTATTTACAGATCTTAGTTTTGAAAACGTTAACAATACAGACGAAATTGAAGACGGAGAAGCGCTGATGAAAAAACTGGATAGGGATGGAATTAGACCTAAAACAGGTGTGATTACTGGGCATTCTTCTATTAATAGAGTGTTTAATGTAATTCATAATTTAAAGCCTTTAGCTTATATTTTAAAGAGTAACTGTTCTAAGGATGAACTCTATTTTGCCGTTCAAAAAATGTTGAATAACGAGTATTTTTACACCCATTCTATTCATGAAAAATTGATGAGACGAAGAATTGTTGAAATTCAAATGGATGATGTCGCTATTCAAATATTAAAAGAACTTCCGAGGCATTCTAAAATTAAGAATATGGTAGGGGTCATTCAAAATGCTAAAGGAGTAGAATTGAGCTTAAGAACTATTGAAAACAAGTTGAGTAACCTGCGTATTGATTTGGATGCAAATAATAATATAGACCTTTTTACAATTGCAAAAGAATTAGGGATTGTTGATTAAGAGGTCTTCGTGTTATAAAACGCGGTTTCCCACATGAAATAAAAAAGAATGGCTGTCTCTTGAAATTATTATTTAAAAGCTATTTTTCAAATAGTTATTTTTTATAGCTACCATAAAGGATTCTTCACACTATGAAGAGTCCTTTATTTCGTCAATTCACAATGGTATATGTGCTTTTCCGATGGATAATAGTGTAAACATGTATTATATTTGTTGTGTACTTGAACTAATAAATTGCTAAATTAAGAATGTTTATAGTATTACAATTGAAAAGAAAAAGGGAAAAAAGCCATCTAATATAGATGGCTTTTTTTTGTTTGAACTTCACCGAAGTCTATAAAATACGTCCATATTGTTTTTAGTGTTAATTTCTCGTTATAAAACGTTTAATTAATTGTCTTTGCGATAACCTTTAGCTAACTCATTTATCACAATTGAATAACATCTAGATAACCTGTTGTTTTTATTTCTATCCTTTATTTGTGGTAGAAATATTTAACTAAAATGAAGAAAATTATTACAGTTTTATTGATGTTTACTTTTACGGTTTCTTTTGCACAAGAGAAAGGAACACTAAGAGGGACAATCTACGACAAGGAGTTTAATAACGAGTCTTTGCCATTTGCGAATGTCTATATAAAAGGAACGACCATAGGGACTACTACTGAAATGGATGGGACCTATAGATTTAAAATTGCTCCGGGAAGCTATACTGTTGTGTTTAGTTTTTTAGGATATGAAACAATAAGTCAGGAAGGAGTATTAATTACCAGTGGAGAAACGGTTGTTTTAAATAAAACATTAAACTCGAGTAGTGGGGTTACATTGAACGAAATTTTAATCCAAGGAACTGTAAAAAAGGAGTCTGTTTCTGCCTTATTAGCTGCACAAAAGAAAGCAGTGTCTATTGAGCAAAGTATTGGTGCCGAAGAACTTTCTCAAAAAGGAATAGGTGATGCCGCTGCTGCAGTGTCTAAAATTTCTGGAATCTCTAAGGAAGGATCTAGCAATGTGTATGTACGTGGTTTAGGAGATCGTTACCTGAACACAACGTTAAATGGTTTGTCGCTTCCTTCCAATAATATTAATAAAAAGAATATAGATTTAAATTTATTTTCTACAGATATTATTGAGAATGTAAGTGTAAGTAAAGCGTATTCTGCTCAGTTATATGGTGATTTTGCTGCTGGGAATATCAATATAAAAACAAAGGAGTACAACGGAGATGGAATGTTGGAAATTTCACTTGGTGGAGGTCGTAATACAGCGATAAACGGTGCTGATTTTAAACAGTCTGAAGGAACAGGAGGTTTTGGTTTTTACAACCGTTATAATCACAATCCGTATGCGGTGGTATTGTCTCATGAGGTTGATCCTGTAAAAGGATGGTCTCCTGTGAATATAACCGCGAGTATTGTTGGAGGAAAGAGCTTCTCTTTTTCTGAAGAAAGTCGTTTAAGTTTGTTTGCTACGATTGCTTTTGAGAAGCAATATAATTTTATCACGGGATCGGAAGTAGATTATACAACGGTAGAAAAAAAGAAATTTCCCCATGTAGACAAGTATGAAACTAAAAATACAACGACAAGTCTCATGAATGTATCCTATCGTATAGATGACCGTAATAAACTATCATTTAATTCATTGTTTGTAAATGCTTCGAAAGACGAAGTAGGGTATTATGGAACCCAAGGTATGGGAGCCAATAGAGATGCAAAACTGAATACAGATACTGGTTTTTATCAAATGAACGTACAGTTTAACCAGGACATGATCTATACCAATCAATTGTTAGGAACACACAGTTCTAAAGATGAAAAGTTAAAAGTAGATTGGGGATTAGGCTATAATAGGGTGGTGTCTAGGGAACCAGACCGCAAGCGGTTTTCATTAGAAAATTACCAAGATGCCTTGGATGATGATCCTACGACCAACCCTACAATTTTTCAAAATAACTCCTTTGATAACCAGCGTTATTTCGAAACCATTAAAGATGCTGAATTGACTTCTAGGCTTCAATTTTCTTATGCGGCTTCAGATAATTTCAAGCTGTTTGTAGGTTATGATGGTAAATACAAAAAACGTCATTTTGAAAATGTGCGCTATGGTTATAAAAATATTGCAACAAGCATTGTAGTGGATCCAACTAACTTTAATGCGATTTTTAATCTCCAAAATATTACGGATGGCCTAGTTGAAACAGATGTTTTTAACGCCATATATCCAGAAGGTGGATTTGGACCTACAAATCTTCCTGGACTTTTAGAAAACACTTACAATGGAAAATTAACCGTAATGGCCCCATATGCATCGGCAGAATTAAAGGCGGGTAAATGGTTGTTTGTTCCGGGAATTAGAATGGAGAAATTTGAGCAAGAAATTTCTTGGGATGTTATCAATTTATTAAACAATCCTGGGCAAGCAAGTATTGATGAGAATTTGTATTTACCAAGTTTAAATATTAAATATGGTTTACAGGAGGATCAAAACCTTCGATTAGCGGTGAGTAATACCGTATCCTTTCCCGAATTTAAAGAAATGGCACCGTATGTATATGAAGGGGTAACGAGTAGAACTGGAGGGAATCCAGATTTATTAGGACGTCAAAAAGGAATGAAATACACCAATATAAAGAACCTATCCTATTCGGATATTCTAAATCTAGACTTAAAGTATGAATGGTTTATGTCATCGGACGAGATGCTTTCTGTTGCGGTGTTTGCAAAGCAAATTAAGAATCCAGTAAACTTAGTAGTCGCAAATGATGCTACAGGAACGCAGCGGTTTTTTAGAACAGGGAACAAGGCTATAATTAAAGGTGTGGAGTTAGAGCTAAAGAAAAACATTGTAGTGAATGCGCAAGGAAAAACAATTTTAGGAACGGGGTTTAACGTTGCGTATATGGATACGGAACAGGATTTATTTAATACTATAAGTGGAACCTTTAGTACTAGTTTTGATAGAGAAAAAGAGGACTTACAAGGTGCTTCGCCCTTATTGGTGAATGCCGATATCAGTTTTCATCCCTCTTTTGGAGAAGGGATAGATGCAGACATCAATGTAATGGCAAGTTACTTCTCAGATCGTATTTATGCATTGGGTTCAGGGAAATTAGGGAATAAAATAGAAAAGGGATTTACCACATTAGATATTGTTTGGAAAAACAGCATAGGAAAACATTTCGAATTAAATTTAAGTGCAAAAAATCTATTGAATCCAGCAATTAAAGTGGAGAGAACATTAGCCGGCAATAAAAGCGTCGTAATTAAATCATATAAATATGGAATGAATATAGGATTCCAATTGAAGTACAAATTTTAATAATTAAAAATAAAACAACAAAACAAAAAATAATTAACAATGAAAAATACAATTAAAATAGCAGTAGCATTTTTAGCGATTTTTACAGTGTCCTGTGCAGATGATGACACTTCAGATATTATCATCAACGCGACCACTACGAACAATGTAACGAATAATAATGGAGCTGAGAATCAAAGCACTTCAGAAACCATTTACCTGTCTGGGACTTATGTAGAAGATTTGAGTTTAGAGGCTTCAAATACTTATATTTTAAATGGAGCCTTAGTGATGACTCAAGGGACGACCTTGAATATCGAAGCCGGTACTGTTATAAAAGCATTGGCTGCAGGGTCAGATATCTATGTGGCAATAGCGCAAGGAGCGACCATTAATGCGGTAGGTACTGTATCTAAACCTATTGTTTTTACTTCTGACGCTGCAGCTCCTAAAGCTGGAGACTGGGGAGGGTTAATACTTCTTGGAAAAGCACCGATAAACTCAGTGACTGGTGGTGATTTAACGTCTACTTCAGAAATTGGAGCCTTACCTTATGGAGGGTCTGTGGTTGCGGATAATTCTGGAACGTTAAAATATGTTCGTGTAGAATATTCGGGAGGAAAAGCAGATGGTCAGTCAGAGAACAATGGCTTCTCTTTTTATGGAGTAGGGAATGCAACACGTGTTTCTTATATTCAAATGTTTGAGGGATTGGATGATGGTATCGAATTCTTTGGAGGGACTGTTAATGTTAGTTTTTTATCGGTTGTAAATGCGCAAGATGATTCTATTGACTGGACAGAAGGCTATTCTGGAAACATCACCAATGCTTATGTGAAACATGGAGAAAATCATGATAAAGGAATAGAAGCGGATGGGTTTAATACCGATATAGGGAATAATTCAAACACAAACTATTTCTCTGCTCCAACGGTAAGCAATGTTACTATTGTTGGTCTAGGATCTTCTGATGGAGGAGAAGCAGTACGCTTAAGAGCAGGTACACAAGGAGTGTTTTCAAACTTTAAAATTATAGGATTTAAAGAAGGATTTGATCTAGATGGAGACGATACTACGAGCCCTACTGGAAAAGGAGTGGTAGATGGTGTGTTAAAAGTAGAGGATATTACTTTTACAGATGTTACTTTAAAGATGAAAAACGATACTGGATTTACCTTTACAGAAGCTGATTTTATCTCGGGAGACGGAAACGGAACAGGGACAGATTACGCAACTTGGGGTGCAGGTTGGACTGTAGAATAACTTTAGGTTAATGATGTTAGATTTATAAATTAGTTTTTGTCGACGATTTATATATGGGAAGGCTGCAATTTATTGCGGCCTTTTTTGTGTGAAGTTTTGTTTTTAAATAACATAGTCATAACTTTAACTTAACAAAGCTGTTGTTTATTTGCAACGACAAAAACTAAGAATATATTATGAGAAATAGAGTCGCAATATTCGTATTTTTATGGAGTGTATGTACAGGCGTAAGCGCTCAAGAAAAGGAGAATCCGTTTTCTATTAAGTGGGACAATGGATTTAAAGTTACCAATGCTGATAAAAGTATAAAGTTGAGTTTTGGTGGGCGTATCATGTATGATATGGGCTTTTTTGGATTGAATGATGAAGCAGAAAAGAACGGGTATTCTTTGAAATCTTCGAACGGAACAGAGTTACGAAGAGCACGTTTTTTTATGTCTGGTACTCTTTATAAAAATGTAGATTTTAAATTAAATGTAGATTTTGCAGGAGGTAAAGTGACACTGAAAGATGCATTTATTACCCTAAGAGAATTGCCTGTAGGTCATTTAAGAGTCGGGCATTTTAAAGAGCCGTTTAGATTAGAAGCCTTAACTAGTAGTAAGTATTTTACATTTATGGAACGTGCTACAGTTATTAGTATGTTGGGCGAACGTAGTTCTGGAGCCATGTTGTTTGATCAGTTTTCGGAGAAGAAAATGTCTTGGCAGCTTGGAGTCTTTAGAGGAGCTGATGCTTCTTCTGATAAAAAAGTTGCAAATGGAGATTATGCGGTAACAGGGAGAGTTGCTGGTTTAGTGATCAAGAATGACGATAACTTGTTACATGTAGGAGCTGGGTATAGTTATAGAAAACCACAAGAAGATACCCATTATGGGTATACAGTTCGACCTGAAACTCATATCTCTAATAAATACATCGTGACGGCTGTTTCCGGGGTGGATCATGTGAATCTGATGAATGTTGAGATGGCCTGGGTAGCCAACTCTTTTTCTTTACAAGGAGAGTTTTTAAAAGCAAAGGTCAATGCTATTGAAAATCAAGATTTTTCTAGTTATTACTTTCAGGCAAGTTATTTTTTAACAGGCGAAAAAAGAGTTTATAAAAATTCATTAGTTGGATTTGGACGTGTAAAACCACTAAATAACTTTGGAGAGAATGGCTATGGAGCACTTCAGATTGCTTTGAGGTATTCATATATCGATGGGATGAACATGGATAAAATGAGCAATGTTACGACGGGCCTAAACTGGCACCTGAATCCTGCTACCCGTGTGATGGTAAATTATGTGATTTCTACTATTGAAAATACGACAGACTATACAGGGAAAGGACAATTTAGTGCTTTTCAATTGCGTTTTCAGATAGATTTTTAAGGACGAATAAAGATAAAAAAAAGAGGAAGGTGTTCGCATCTTCCTCTTTTTTTGTGCTTTTTTTTTTGAGAAGACACAAAAGACGCTTTAGCAAGCAACTCCTCGAAGTTTAGGCTTTAGAGAAATACCTTACTTTAAGTTCTCGTTAAGTTCATAACATTCAACTAACCTAAAAAGAGCTATTTCTTCATCTTTAGCTAACAATCAAGTTATATCTGTTGCCTTTATTTGTAAAATAATATTAGAAATAAGACAGATGAAAAAAATACTTTTTTTAACGATTTTTTCCGCTATAATAATTGCTTGTGGAGAAACAACAACAAATAAAAAAACGCTAGTACAAGGTGAGACAGCCTTGTCTGGAACGATTAGAATAGATGGTTCTAGTACCGTGTACCCAATAACAGAAGCTGTTGCCGAAGAGTTTAGGGAAGTAGCTCCAAAAGTAAAAGTGACGATTGGTATTTCTGGAACGGGAGGTGGATTTAAGAAATTCTCTAGAGGAGAAACAAATCTATCCAACGCTTCACGTCCGATTAAGGATAAAGAAATGGCTGCCTGTGCAACCAATAATATCAGCTATATAGAATTAGAAGTTGCGTATGATGGTTTAGCGGTATTGGTGAATCCTAAAAATGATTGGGTAGATAGTTTTACAGTAGAAGAATTGAAAAAGATTTGGGAGCCAGCAGCTCAGGGAGTTATTATGAAATGGAATCAGATCAGACCAGAATGGCCTAATGAGGAAATTCATTTGTTCGGTCCTGGTGTCGCTTCTGGAACCTATGATTATTTTACAAAAGCAATTGTTGGAAAAAGCGGATCTAGCCGTGGAGATTTTACGGCAAGTGAGGATGATCATGTATTGGTACAAGGGATAGTAGGAGATAAATATGCCTTGGGTTTTTTCGGACTGGCATATTACAGTGAAAACAAAGAAAAGTTATCTTTAATAGGAGTACATAACGGTACCGAAGTTGTAAAACCAACCTTAGAAACGGTAAGTAATGGAAGCTATAGCCCCTTGTCAAGACCCTTATTTTTATATGTAAATAGTACATCAGTTGCTGCTAAAGAAGTGGTGACCTTTGTAGAGTTTTATTTGAAAAATGCAGGTGAATTATCTAAAGATGTAGGGTATATTCCATTACCTCAAGAAATGTACGATACTCAAATAGAACGATTCAAGGCTTTTGTACTAAAAAATAAATAGCATTTAATAACCATTCGAAAATCAACGGTATAGGCCGTTGGTTTTCTAAATTTAACCATTTACAAATGCGTAAATTTAAAGAAGGTTTCATCGAAAAAACACTGCTTACTAGTGCCTTAATTACGGTTGCCGTAACCATAGGAATTGTATCTGTGTTAGCTTTTGAAGCCGTGCGTTTTTTTAAAGAAGTCTCTATCTTTGATTTTTTCACAGATTCCCAATGGACACCTTTATTTACCGATAAACACTACGGTATTTTACCCCTGCTTTCTGGGACATTTTTAACATCAGCTATTGCTATTTCTGTAGCCCTGCCTATTGGCTTATCCATCAGTATTTATTTAAGTGAATACGCTCCTAAAAGTTTTAGGAAAACGGTCAAGCCTATGTTAGAGTTACTGGCAGCGATTCCTACGGTAGTATATGGTTTTTTTGCATTGATTATTGTCACTCCATATTTACAAGGCATATTTCCTAATTTATCAGGATTTAACTCCTTGTCTGCAGGTTTGGTGATGGGGATTATGATTATTCCATTTATCTCGTCTATCAGTGAAGATGCCTTGCATGCGGTGCCAAGAGAATTAAGAGAAGCTTCCTATGGTATGGGAGCTACCAAGTTGCAAACAGCATTTAAAGTAGTGGTTCCAGCAGCCTCTTCTGGGATTATAGTGTCCATTATATTGGCCATTTCTAGAGCTATTGGAGAAACGATGATTGTAGCCGTTGCAGCAGGGCAGCAACCGAGACTCACATTAAATCCAATGGTGCCTATCGAAACCATTACAGCTTATATTGTTCAGGTTAGTTTGGGTGACGTACAGCATGGTTCCATTGAATATAGAACCATTTTCGCTGCCGGAATTACCTTATTTGCATTCACATTTGTTTTGAATACAATCAGTTATAGAATTCGAAAAAAATACCAGTCTAAATATGAATAAGATACAAGTAAACAGATGGAAAGATCAATTATTTAAAATATGGGGTATCGGATGTACGCTCGTGGGATTGATTTTATTGGTGCTATTTATTGGTGATATTTTAATTGATGGTATCATGCGAATAGATTGGGGATTTGTCATGAATTTACCTTCTAGGAAAGCAGAAAAATCTGGAATTTACACAGCCCTAATGGGGAGTCTTTGGATTTTAGCTTTGACAACCATCATTGCTTTTCCCATCGGTGTGGCTGCAGCAATTTATTTAGAGGAATATGCAAAGAAAGGAAGGTTTTCTGCTTTATTGGAAATTAATATCTCAAATTTGGCGGGAGTACCGTCCATTATATATGGTTTATTAGGACTCGAAGTTTTTGTGCGTATCCTCAATTTAGGGGCAAGTGTATTGGCTGGAAGTCTCACCTTATCCTTATTGATATTACCTATAATTATTGTAGCGACCAGGGAATCTATAAAAGCAGTTCCTAGTACTATCCGAGATGCATCTTATGCTTTAGGAGCGTCGAAATGGCAAACGATATGGAATCAGATTTTACCCGCCTCAAGTGGAGGTATTTTAACCGGGGTAATCCTATCTTTATCCAGAGCGGTTGGTGAAACGGCTCCCTTAATCGTGGTGGGGGCATTGGCCTATGTGCCTTTTGCTCCAAGCAATCCAATGGAAGAGTTCTCGGTCTTACCGATCCAAATATTTAACTGGATTTCAAGGCCTCAACACGGGTTTATAGAAAATGCCGCAGCGGCAATTATTATATTATTATTAGTAACTTTTATGATGAATGCGGTCGCCGTTTATTATAGAAATAAATGGCAAAAGAAATGGAATTAGTAGCAGAAAAAAACACAAAAAATTTCACAATGAACAAGGAGAGTGAGCAGGAAAGTAAAACTAAAATTTCTATAAAAAACGCCAGAGTTTGGTATGGTGATTTCGAGGCTGTAAAAGGAATTAGCATGGATATCAAGCCTAATTCAGTAACGGCGTTTATAGGACCTTCTGGTTGTGGAAAATCAACCTTTTTACGATTATTTAATCGCATGAACGATTATATAGACGGATTCCGCATGGAGGGTAAGATAAAGATCGATGGAACCAATATTTACAATAAGAAAATACATGTAGAAGAACTTAGAAAAGAAGTAGGTATGGTGTTTCAAAAACCGAACCCGTTCCCTAAGTCTATTTACGAAAACGTAGCTTATGGTCTTAAAATACAGGGGATTTCAGATAAAAAAGTATTGGATAGTCGTGTAGAGAAAGCATTAAGACAAGCGGATTTATGGGAGGAAGTAAAGGATGACTTAAAAAAATCGGCCTTGGCATTGTCTGGAGGACAGCAACAGCGTTTGTGTATTGCTAGAACCTTGGCTGTGGAACCATCTATCATTTTAATGGATGAGCCAACATCGGCGCTGGATCCTATTTCTACCGCTAAAATTGAAAATCTGATTTTTGGATTAAAAGAAAAATACACCATTATTATTGTGACGCATAACATGCAGCAAGCCAGTAGAATTAGCGATTATACTGCGTTTTTCTACATTGGAGAATTGGTGGAATACAGTAAAACAAAAACATTATTTACAAAACCTGAAAAAAAACGCACCGAAAATTACATCACTGGAAGATTCGGATAAACAATAGATATGGAAAACGCAAACCACCAAAAAGAATTGCTAAACCAAGCGGGTTTAGAAATGATGTCTCTTTGTATTTCTCAGTTAGAGAAAGCTACAGAGGCCTATTTAAATAATGATGTGGACCTGGCAGAGGAAGTGATTTATACCGAGGCCCACGTAAATGCCTTGGATATTTACATTGAAAAGAATTGTGAGCGCTATATGGCTTTGTATACGCCTGTAGCCACGGATTTGAGATTTGTAATAGCGATACTGAAAATCAATATTGATTTGGAACGGATTGGAGATCATGCTTATGGGATTTCTAAATATGTAGTCGAAGATGAAACGAAAACACCAGAACATTTAATTAAGGTCTTACAATTCGAAAAAATGCATGCGACAATTCGGGATATGTTCGAAGATATTATGGATGCTTTTGAAAACGAAAATGTAAAATCTGCACGAAAAGTGTTTAAAAAAGACAAGATTTTAGATGCGATTAATAGCGAGGCATTTTCTGTTATAGAAGCTGAGATTAAAAAAGATACCGGGATTATAGGCAAAGCCTTGCAACTTTCTTCTATCATTAAAAAGTATGAACGCGTAGGGGATTTGATTAAAAATATTGCGGAAGAAATAATCTTTTATAAAAAAGCAGAATTGATAAAACACAAAGGAAATAAAAAATAAGAGGCTGAGCTTAAAGCAAGTTTGGTCAGTGTCAATTTAATAAAAAAATAGATTCTTGTCTTTTAGCTAGCCTCTTGGGTTAGTGTTTTATTGTCGTAAATGTAATGTTTTGTAGTAGTATGCTGCGAATATACTTAAAATTAAGTGAAGTAAGCATACTTATTATTTGCGATTGCTTTAGAAAATAATGTATAGTGTAATTTCATTTGCTGATTAGCGTGTAGGTATGATCCTATAAGCAATACACAATCTTATAAAGCTCCCTATAATAATTTGATTATGATGACAGATATTGCTGTTTGTTGGGAGCTAAATGGGAAATAGCGTAGTGGATTAATTAGCTATTTGTAGCAATTCTAAAAGTGTTTTTAGTTGGGGAGGTGCCGCATTATACAGAGGTTTAGTTCTTGTAAATTACTTACTTACCTAAAATATGCGCATAAGAAGACACCGTTTTTTTAACGTGTGAAAAAAATGATATGAAGTAGAAGGAGGGCTTAGCTCAACATTCTTACAGCTCTTTTTAAAGCACTGATAAATAGGTCTATTTCTTCTTTAGTATTGTAAAAAGCAAAAGACGCACGTACGGTTCCTGGAATATTATAAAAATTCATGATAGGTTGTGCACAGTGATGACCGGTTCTTACAGCGATTCCTAATTTATCTATAATACTACCAATGTCAAAAGGATGAATGTCATTTACATTAAAGGAAATAACAGCTGTTTTAGAGATGGAAGTTCCATAAATTCTTAGCCCTTCTATTTCTTCTAGTTTTTCGGTAGCGTAGGATAGCAGTTCATTTTCGTGGCTAGCAATATTGTCAAAACCTAATTCGTTTAAATAATCCAAAGCGACTCCAAAAGCAATGACTCCACATATATTAGGAGTTCCTGCTTCAAATTTATGGGGTAAACCTGCATAGGTAGTTTTTTCGAAGGTTACTTCCTTTATCATTTCACCACCACCTTGGTATGGTGGTAATTTTAAGAGACATTTTTCCTTTCCGTAAAGTACACCTACACCGGTAGGGCCACATATTTTATGCGCGGAAGTGACATAATAATCCACGTCTAAGGCTTGCATGTCTGCTTTAATATGTCCAGCTGCTTGCGCTCCGTCAATCAATACTTCAGCTCCGATTTTATGAGCTTGGTCTATAATAAACTCAATAGGGTTTATGGTTCCCAAAGCATTAGAAACATGGTTTACAAACACTATTTTAGTGTTTTTTGAGAGTAATTTAACATAGGCATCCATGTCTAATTCTCCCAATTCGTTCATAGGAATAACACGTAAAATAGCCCCTGTTTTTTCGCAGAGCATTTGCCAAGGAACAATATTTGAATGATGTTCCATTTCCGAAACAATTATTTCATCTCCTTTTTTTAATAATTGGCTATACCCACTTGCTACCATGTTAATTCCATGAGTCGTTCCTGAGGTGAAAATAATTTCATAAGCGTTTTTAGCATGCATATGTGTCTGCACTTTTAAACGTGCTTGTTCAAATGCGTTGGTTGCTAACTGACTTAAAGTATGGACTCCTCTGTGGATATTTGCATTGTAATTAGAATAATAATCTACAATTGCATCTATCACAACTTGTGGTTTTTGATTGGTGGCGGCATTATCAAAATAAACCAATGGTTTCTTGTGAATCAATTGATCTAAAATAGGGAAATCTGATCTTATTTTGGCAATGTCTAGCATGGTATATGGTGGTCTAATCTCTTTAATTATTCAATGCTGTGATCCTGAGTTTAGTATTCAGTATTCACTTAGAATGGTTCTAAAGACAAAAGTACTCAAAGTATTTTTAATACTCTTTATTTTTAATTTATCTTTGAGATATAACTAACAAAAAAATCGATGAAAAAAATAATTAAATATGGATTGTTGGTCCTGTTAATTGGATTGATAACTGCTGTTTATATCAATTATCCAAGATTAAATATTATTAGTGGATATGCTTCTAAAAACATGGCCTCAAGTGTTTTCTTAGCACATAGATCGGAGGCTTCTATCCTACAATTTGACAATAATTTTGACCCCATAAGTAAGGCGGAAATAAGTGTAAATGCGCTCCGGAAAACCGCGAGTGCTAATTCCTTTGGAGTACTGGAAAGAACCGCTGTGTATAGAGAGGGCTTGGGAGCTGTATTGATAGATGATGATTTTGATTTGTCGGAACCTTATTTGAGTCCTAAGAGGAATTTAAAGAGGAAACAACTTCCCTATCCATATGGTGATTTACCACAGAAGGATACGCTGTTCTCAAATGTTGATTATAAAAAAATCGAGAACATTGTAAATGCTGCTTTTGATACTGATGAGCAACGTATAAAAAAGACAAGGGCTGTTTTGGTTATTTACAAAAATCAAATCATTATTGAGAAATACGAAAAGGGAATTGATAAAGAAACCCCTATTTTAGGGTGGAGTATGACTAAAAGTATTACCAGTACCATCGTTGGGATATTGGTTAAACAGCGAAAATTTGACATTTATAAACCAGCACCAATTAGTGCTTGGAAGAACGATGAACGTTCGGAAATAACAACCCATAATTTATTGCAAATGAATAGTGGATTGGAATGGGTGGAAGATTATAATACTATTTCTGATGTTTCAAAAATGCTATTTTTAACTCGGGATATGACCATTTCTCAGCGTGATAAAAAATTAGATTTCGCCCCAGGAACGCATTGGAATTACTCTTCAGGAACTACTAATTTATTGTCTAGGATTATCAGAAATCAATTTAAAACACATCAGGAATACCTGGATTATTGGTATACGGAATTGATAGATAAAATAGGGATGCACAGCATGGTGGTAGAGGCTGATATGGCAGGGAATTATATAGGATCTTCCTATGGTTGGGCAACGACTAGGGATTGGGCAAAATTTGGTTTATTGTATCTGTATAAAGGAAATTGGAATGGCGAACAATTGTTTGATGCCAATTGGGAAACCTATGTTAAAACTCCGGCTCCTAATTCTGAGAAGTCTTACGGTGGCCATTTTTGGTTGAATGCAGATAAAGGATATAAGGATGTTCCCCTAACCATGTACTCTTGTAATGGGTATCAAGGACAGCGCGTTGCTATTTTCCCATCTAAGGATTTAGTAATCGTTCGTATGGGATTGGCCAGTGATGGCGATTTTGATTTTAATGCCTTGTTGGGCGGTGTTTATGGGGCGATTGAGTAGTTCGGATGGATTGGTTTTATTTGTCACTATATAGATCCTAATTGTACGTTACTTCGAGTGTTTTTCTTAAATGTCATTGCGAGGAGTTTTTACGACGTGGGAATCTTTCTATCAATAGCTGTACATTGATTCTTTTGTTTGATGGAGGTGTGGGATTACTAGGCTATCTCTCGAAAAGACGGATTCGGTGTGAGACTCAATCCGATAACAAACAACCTATTACTGTTTCGAGAAGTCCTACGTTATAAAACAAAAAAACACCTTTTAAATAGCCATATTTAAAAGGTATTTTATAAAATTATTTAGGTATTTCTACAAATCAAAACCTAGGTTTACGCCTAATTTATCAGCGATTAATCCTGTAATAATAGTTTTAAGTTGTGGTATTTTTATTTTTTCGATCACGTCGTTTCCAAAAGCGTACAACAATAATGCTTTGGCTTCTTTTTTAGGAATCCCACGAGATTGCATGTAAAATAAGGCGCTTTCGTCTAATTGTCCAATGGTACAACCATGAGAACATTTTACATCATCAGCAAATATTTCCAATTGAGGTTTGGCATTTATCGTAGCACCGTCATTCATTAGAATATTGTTGTTTTGTTGGAAGGCATTTGTTTTCTGAGCTGCTTGTCTCACAATTACTTTTCCATTAAACACACCCGTAGAAGTATCTGCATAAATTCCTTTGTACAATTCATGACTTTCACAGTTCGGGAATTTATGTTCCACCAAGGTGTGACTATCTACGTGTTGGTTCTTATTTAAAATAGAAATTCCATTTAAGTTAGAAGTGATATGCTCTCCCTCATGTTGAAACTCTAAATTATTTCTGGTAAGTTTTCCTCCAAAAGAGAATGTACTAACAGAGGCAACACTGTGTTGTTTTTGCTGTACAAAAGTACTGTCGATTAAGGATGAATTATCCGTATCGTTTTGAATTTTGTAATAATCAACAATTGCACGTTTATTTACAAAAATTTCGGTAACAGCGTTCGTAAACGTATGGTTTTTTGATAGATTTTGGTGACGTTCAATAATTTGAACATGTGAATTTTCACCAACCATAATTAGGTTACGAGGCTGAATCAATACATTTTTTTCGCTTCCTGTAGAGAAGTTTAAAATTTGTATTGGTTTAGAAACAATAGTGTTTTTAGGGATGTTTATATAGGCCCCTTCATTTGTAAATGCAGTATTTAAGGCCGACAAACTGTTTTTATCAGCAGCAACTGTATTAAAATAATTATCAATTAAGATGTTGTATTTTGGTTTTGAAAGTGCAGCAGACAAAACACAAATATCCGATTCGTCATGTGTAGTTTCTGATAAAAAACTATTAAAAACACCATCTATAAATATAAGGTTATAGCTGTCTATATCACTAATAATATAGGGTTTAATCGTATTGTAATCTACATTGTTTTCTCCCTTGTTAAAAAGACTATAATCTTGTCTTAATAAAGATTTTAAGTTGGTATACTTCCATTCTTCATCTTTTTTAGAAGGGAAACCTTCTGCTTCAAAATTTTGAATAGCTTTAGTTCTAATGGCATGTACCGCTGAATCTAAATCTACGTTGCCATTGTTTTCAAAGGCTATGAATGATGATATTAATTTATCTTTTAATTCCATGGTTACTCTTTTGTACTATTAGTTAATTACGAGGTGTTGTTTCTAAATTAGGAACAACTATTTTAACCAATCGTATCCTTTTGCTTCTAATTCTAAAGCCAATTCTTTTCCTCCCGATTTTACTATTTTACCATTGTGTAAAACGTGTACAAAATCTGGAACGATATAATCAAGAAGACGTTGATAATGCGTAATTACGATGACTGCATTGTCTTTGTTTCTTAATTTATTAACACCATTTGCTACAATTTTTAAAGCGTCAATATCTAAACCAGAATCAGTTTCATCTAAAATTGCCAATTTAGGTTCTAGCATGGCCATTTGGAAAATTTCGTTACGTTTTTTCTCTCCACCAGAAAACCCTTGGTTTAATGATCTTGATAAAAATTTACGATCCATCTCTAATAGATCCGCTTTTTCGCGAATTAATTTTAACATGTCCTTTGCTGGAAGTTCTGCTTCTCCTCTTGCTTTACGACCTTCGTTAATGGCAGTTTTAATAAAGTTGGTTACCGTAACTCCGGGGATTTCTACAGGGTACTGGAAAGATAAAAAGATACCTTTATGTGCACGTTCTTCTGGAGATAAGTCTTCAATGTTTTCATCATTTAAAAAGATGGTTCCATCGGTAACTTCGTATTCTTCTTTTCCTGCAATTACAGCCGATAAAGTACTTTTTCCAGAACCATTAGGTCCCATAATAGCATGTACTTCACCTGCTTTTATTTCTAAGTTAATTCCTGATAGGATTTCTTTATCTCCAATTCTAGCCTTTAAGTTTTCTATTTTTAACATGGTATCTGCTTAATTGTCGTTTAATTGTCTTTTAATTATTGTGGAGTATTTGTCTTTACTTGTATTTATACTAAATGTAGACATTTTAATGAGTGGAAGGTTGCCTGTTCCTTTTGTCACTCTTTCTCCTCTAAATGATACAGTAATACTGTTACTTCCTTCCAAGGATTTATTGTCCTTTAAAATTGTTAACAGACTGTAATAATCGTTGTTTTTATAAATTTCATAGCTGCCTGAAGCATCTTTGAAAAGTATGAGTTTATTTTCAGAGTCATAACTAGTCTCTCCTTTAAAATCTTCTTGATTTAAGGAAACCTTTATCGTTTTATTTCCAGTTTTAACAAGATTCTTCTTCGAAGAAGTGTTACAACTGATGGCTGAAATTAAAACAAAAAGTAATAGGACTCTTTTCATAATGGATCTAAATATTGGGGCTTATCCTACGCTTCCTTCTAAGGATATTTCAAGTAATTTTTGTGCTTCTACTGCAAATTCCATCGGTAGCTTGTTCAATACTTCTTTACTGAAACCGTTTACAATTAATGCAATGGCTTTTTCAGTATCAATCCCTCTTTGATTACAATAGAAAAGTTGGTCTTCTCCAATTTTACTCGTGGTAGCTTCGTGTTCTATTTGTGAAGATGCCGATTTGTTTTCGATATAAGGGAAAGTATGTGCTCCACATAAATCTCCCATTAACAAGGAATCACATTGCGTGAAGTTTCTTGCATTACTAGCGTTTTTGGCTACTTTTACCAATCCACGGTAAGAGTTATGAGAGTGTCCAGCGGAAATCCCTTTAGAAATAATAGTACTTCTAGTGTTTTTTCCTAAGTGAATCATTTTAGTTCCAGTATCCGCTTGCTGATAATTATTAGTTACCGCAATAGAATAAAATTCTCCTACAGAATAATCACCTTTAAGGATACAACTTGGGTATTTCCAAGTCACGGCACTTCCTGTTTCTACTTGTGTCCAAGAAATTTTAGCATGATTGTGACAAATTCCTCTTTTCGTTACAAAGTTATAAACACCACCTACACCTTCTTTGTTACCAGGGTACCAGTTTTGAACGGTAGAGTATTTTATTTCTGCATTGTCCATAGCAATCAATTCTACTACGGCAGCATGTAGTTGGTTCTCGTCACGTGATGGGGCGGTACAACCTTCTAAGTAACTTACAAAACTTCCTTCGTCTGCAATGACTAAAGTACGTTCGAACTGACCGGTTCCTCCTTCGTTAATTCTAAAATAAGTAGAAAGTTCCATTGGGCAAGTTACCCCCTTAGGGATATAACAAAACGATCCGTCAGAAAACACAGCAGAGTTTAATGCTGCATAAAAATTGTCTGTTTTTGGAACAACACTACCCATGTATTTTCTTACCAATTCTGGATGCTCTTGAATGGCTTCAGAAATAGGCATAAATAGAATCCCTTTTTCTGCCAATGTCTTTTTAAAAGTAGTGGCAACAGAGACTGAATCGATAACAATATCCATGGCAACATTGCTCAATCGCTTTTGTTCACCAATAGATATTCCTAGTTTTTCAAATGTTTTTAGTAATTCAGGGTCTACTTCGTCCAAGCTGTCTAACTGCTTTTTTTGAATAGGAGCAGAGTAATAACTCAAGGCGTCAAAATCTGGTTTGGTGTAATTTACGTTGGCCCAATCTGGTTCCTCCATGTTTTTCCATATTCTAAAAGCATCCAAACGCCAGTCTGTCATCCATTGTGGCTCGTTTTTCTTTTTAGAAATGGCAATTACAATATCCTCATTTAAACCCACAGGAAATTTATCAGCTTCTATATCTGTATAAAAACCATACTCGTATTCTTGTGTTTCGAGTTCTTTTTTTAAATCGTCTTCTGTATACTTACTCATAAGTGACTGTTCAAAAGATGCGCAGGTGACGTTTTACTATGCAGTAATATCACCCTATGAATCTTATATGTTATAATTTTAAACGAAGTCTAAAATTTATAATTATCTAAAAATTCTGCTACACTTAATACAGTTGTAGCACCTGTTTTATATTATAACGAAAAACTTTCGCCACATCCGCAGGTTCTGTTAGCATTAGGATTGTTAAAAACGAATCCTGTACCGTTGAGCCCTCCAGAAAAATCTAAGGTCGTTCCGGCTAGGTATAAAAAGCTTTTTTTATCTACAATGATTTTCACACCATTGTCTTCAAAAACTTTGTCATCCTCGCTTTTAGATTTGTCGAATTTTAAGTCATAAGAAAGTCCTGAACAACCCCCACTCTTAACTCCAACACGGACGAAATCCGTGACAGCGTCAAAACCATCGTCGGTCATTAACTCAACTACTTTCTTTTTTGCGATGTCTGAAACTTTAATCATTGTTTAAATGCGCTTTAATTCAAATTAATAGAATTACAAAGATACGCAATTTATGATAATTATCATAAAGATTGTATTGAGTACTCTTATAATTAGATAGATAGATTTTATCTTACAAAAGTACGGATAAACTGTGGTTTTACAAATAAGGAATTTTATTTAATAATTTAAGAGTACTTAGTGTTTGTTGCGTCTTAAGTAGCTGTATGTCAATACTTAAATACCTAAATTTATTTATATAGAGATTGAACGGGCCAAATGTTTAAATTTAATAAAACGTTTGAGTAGAGAGGAAGTAGCTCCTGTGAAATGATTTATAAGGCTATAAATTGATGCATAATTATTCAAGGCTGCTGTGAGTTCATCTAAAATGACTAAGAATATGTATCTTTGCGGTATGTTAGAAAATAAAAATCAAAGCCGTACAAGTTTGTCTGAATTGGGTGAATTTGGACTGATAGAACACTTGACTTCAGGGTTTAAAAATAAGCAATCAACTACCATTAAGGGAGTAGGAGATGATGCCGCTGTACTTGGAGGTATTAAAAATCAACTATTAGTAACTACCGACTTGTTGATAGAAGGTGTGCATTTTGACTTGGGATATATGCCTTTAAAACATTTGGGCTACAAAGCAATCGTGGTAAACTTATCCGATGTGTATGCTATGAATGGAGAAGCGAAGCAAGTAACCGTTTCTATCGCAGTTTCCAACCGATTTACCTTAGAGGCCATAGAGGAATTATATGCAGGAATAGCCTTGGCTTGTGACATGTATAACGTGGATTTAATCGGAGGGGATACCACATCTTCGAAAACAGGTTTGTTGATCAGTGTCACAGCGATCGGGGAAGCAAAAAAAGAAGATGTAACCTATAGAAATGGCGCTAAAGAAGGTGATTTATTAGTTGTTACAGGTGATTTGGGAGCTGCCTATCTAGGCTTGCAAGTATTGGAACGCGAAAAACAAGTGTTTGCAGTCAATCCAAAAGAGCAGCCAGATTTAGAAAAGTATTCTTACTTGATAGAGCGTCAGTTAAAACCTGAAGCGAGACAAGATATCCCTGATTTATTACGTAAATTAGAGGTGAAACCTACCAGTATGATTGATATTTCTGATGGATTGTCTTCAGAAATTTTACATTTATGTAAACAATCAGGAGTGGGTTGTAATTTATATGAAGATAAAATTCCATTAGACCCTCAGGTAATTTCTACCTGTGAGGAGTTTGAGTTGAATAGCACGACTATCGCTTTGAGTGGAGGAGAGGATTACGAATTACTATTTACAGTAGCTCAAGAAGATTTTCCAAAAATTAAAGCCAACCCTAGTTTGACTGTAATAGGTCATATGACCGAACAAAACGAAGGTGTAAATTTGATTACAAGAGCCAATCAAAAAATAGTATTGACTGCACAAGGATGGAACCCTTTAAAAGGGGAATAATAATAGAAGAGAATTGAAAAGAAGGAAGAGAACGTGCCGAATGGACGTTCTCTTCCTTCTTTTTACGTATATTTAACATTTAACGACTGTGTGTAAGCGAAAATTTAGGTATGGGATTTCAATTAGAATGGGATAATAATGATGCGAATATAAAGTTTTATGGGATCTTAGTTCTTCAGGATCTAATGGATGCCAATGGACTTATATATGGAGATGGTCGATTTGATGAGATGTGTGTTCAAATTGCTGATTTTACCGATGTTGAAAGAGTAGATCTATCAAGTAAAGACGCTAAAATTATTACGACATTAGAAGAGGGCGCGAGCCGTTGGAATAGGGTTGTAAAAGTAATTCATGTTACTACAAACCTTAAATTGAAAACTCTTTTAACCTTGTACAAAGAAGGAATGAAAGGGACTAATTGGATCATTGAGGTTGTAGACACCTTGGAGGAAGCAAAAAAATAAAGGGAGAGTAACAGGCTTGTTCTTATTTCAAGAATTTTTTCAGTGCAATGATTAGGGAGTCAAAACTTTCAATATGACTCATATGTCCTCCGGATAGAACTGTGGTAGGAACAGTGTTTTTTTTGTAAATTTCTAATTGTTTTTTTAAATCTAAAACGGGGTCATCTTCCCCTAAGATTACCTGCTTTTTAAAGGAGGAATTAAGGAAAAAATCACAGTAATTTTTTCTTGTTTTCATGCCTTGCGTAGCTGCAATAGCTCCTTGTTTACTCGTAGTTAAAGCGGCTAAAATTACACGGTCTATTTCATTTTTTAAACTTACTTTTGAGTTCTGCGCAAACAAATTTGGAATGGCTATTTTTATAAAGGTTGTAAAATGCTGTTTGAGTGCTGCCACTGCTCGATCTCTATGAATTATTTTTTCAGGAGTGTCACTAATAGGGCTTGAATTTAATAAACAGACACCTTTAGTGTTCTCCGGATATTGCGCTGCAAAAGAGAGTGCTACATAGCCTCCCATGCTATGTCCAATAAGCATCACTTTTCTTATTTTTAAAACCTCCAATACTGTTTTTACGGTAATGGCCATCTCTTCCATGCTGTGAATGTATCCTAGGTTTTCACTCTTGCCATGTCCTAACAAATCGATGCTGATCACACGATTTTTTTTAGCCAATACTGATCGGGTATTTTCCCACATGCTTTTGTTTTCCAAAAAACCATGAAGTAATACAACCGTAGGTCCTTTTCCTTGTTGATTGAAACAAATGTTAGAATTTTTAAAAGTGATATGTTCCTGCATCTTGTAAAAGTATCTAGATTTATTCAGCTAGCCAAGCTATTTATGGACTTGTAAGGGCTAAGCAAGTAATATTGATTCAGTTAATATTGTTTAAACTAACCAATATCACTTTCATACTACAAAAAAAAGAGTACCTTTGTTTTTATTCATTCTAAATAAAAATAACGTGTCCGCAATAATTGTCGCTAAATCTGTATACGCATATGATTTTTCTGCGATGGAAACCATCAATAAGAAAAAGAAATGTTGCAAGAGTTACAAGAAAAAAGGGAAATCTTTCTGTGGCCGTTGTCCTAGGGTATTGGAAAACTAAGTTCCACTTTTAGTATTTAAAATACCGAAAATGTATAATTATCACTAATTTCTTTGTGTAATTTTCTCAAATTACTCCCAATGTACTACCTAATTTAAAGATACCTAGGTCAGTACTTTAAAGGTTACGAATACGTATTCTTAAATTAATTAGATTAAATAAAGTGGATCTGAACCATTGTATTGTTAAAATGATACCTTTGCTCCGCTAAAAATTCACTTTATCAAATTATGCCAAGCGTAAAAAAAACGTTACTCGTCAAATTTCTGATTTGGAAATATAAACATATTTCTGAACGTCAATTTATTTACATCTTAAGTGTATTTGTAGGATTACTGACCGGTTTAGGTACAGTTCTCTTAAAAAACTTAACACATTTTATTCAATCCTTATTGGAATGGGAATTTATCAAGGATTACCACCATGCCTTGTATTTTGTTTTTCCAACCATAGGATTAATATTGGTGTATTTTGTAATTAAATATGTAGTAAGACATGAAATTCCACATGGAATTCCGTCGACTTTATATTCAATTTCAAAGAAAAATGGATTTATAGAACGTTATAAAATGTGGGGTTCTTTATTAACCGCACCATTGACTGTTGGTTTTGGTGGGTCTGTTGGATTGGAAGGGCCATCTGTAAGTACTGGGGCCGCTTTTGGTTCCAATTTAGCCCAGTTATTCCACATGAGTACAAAAACAAGGATGTTGTTAATTGGTTGTACTGCTGCCGGCGCATTGGCCGCGATGTTTAAAGCACCAATTGCTGCGATTGTATTTGCCTTGGAAATCTTTAGTTTAGAAATAGGGTTTGCCTCTATGGTTCCCTTACTTATTGCCTCTGTTTCTTCCGTTTTGACTACTTACTTTTTTAGAGGAACAGAAGTGTTGTTTAGTTTTGAATTACAAGATAAATTTGAAATATCTGACATTGGATTTTATATTTTATTAGGCCTGTTTACAGGGATGGCATCCGTGTATTTTTCTAAGATATTTTTTGGAATTAGTGACTTTTTTGAAAAGATGAGTAATCCGTTTAAAAAATTATTAATTGGAGGTGTTGGTATTGGTACCATGTTATTCTTTATTCCCGCTTTGTATGGGGAAGGGTATAATTTAATGAATAATCTACTGCATGGAAATGCAAAAGCCGCCTTAGGAAACATGCCTTATTTTGGGCATTTAACCGACCACGCTTGGGGAATCATCGCCATGCTTTTTATCATTACTATTTTTAAAGCCATTGCCATGACCACTACATTTGCAGCGGGTGGTATTGGAGGGATTTTTATTCCTACCTTATTTATGGGGAGTGCCTTAGGAAATATGGTGGCTAGAATCATCAATAATTTAGGACTAGGTTTCCATGTTTCGGAATCTAATTTTACCTTAATTGGGATGACAGGATTGATGTCTGGAGTATTGCATGCCCCATTAACAGCGATCTTTTTAATTGCAGAAATTACAGGAGGGTATGAACTTTTTGTGCCTTTAATGTTGGTTGCCGTGATCTCATATTCAGTAACTCGTTATTTTGTTTCCCACTCTATTTATACGATGGAATTGGCAAAAAGAGGAGAGTTAATGACACATAATAAAGACAATAATGTATTGCTTTTATTGAAAATTGACAAGGTGATTGAAACCAATTTCATTTCCATCAAACCAGAAATGCCTTTACAGGACATGTTGCATAGTGCAGTGGCAAAATCTTCAAGGAATAACTTCCCTGTAGTGAGTGATGAAAATGAGTTTTTAGGAGTGTTGCTTTTAGATGATATTCGAGGGATTATGTTCGACGAGAAATTATGTAAGAAAGTAAAAGTAGCTGATTTAATGCACAGTGCACCGGACTTGATTTATTATGAAGATGACACCATGCAAACGATTATGGATAAGTTTAAGCATACAGGAGCCTGGAATTTACCGGTAATTAAAAACGGGAAATACCTTGGGTTTATCTCTAAATCTAAGTTGCTTACCGCTTATCGTCGTCAGTTATTAGCAGTAACCACCTAATTAAACGGGTGAATAAAAGAAAGTGTAGATTGTCATCAAATTTGTTTGTAATAATTCCTAACTTCGGTTTTTAAATATAGAAAAATGGAAAATAAAGTAGAATTATCTTGGCGTGGAGACATGCATTTTGTTGCCGAAGGTCATGAGCAAATAATAAATATTGATGCAAGCCCAGCACTTGGAGGTACTGGAAAAGGAGTGACTCCTAAAAAGTTAATGTTGACTTCATTAGCGGGGTGTTCTGCCATGGACATTGTTTCTTTATTAAAAAAAATGCGAGCAGAGGTTGCAGATATTAAGATCGAAGTCAATGCGAATTTAACAGACGAGCATCCTAAATACTACGATAAAGTGGAGATGATTTACCGCTTTTATGGAAAGGACTTTAAGAAAGATAAAATTCAAAAAGCAGTAGATTTATCGGTAGATCGTTATTGTGGTGTTTTGAAAATGTTTAAAGGTTTTTCAGAACTTTCTATCAAAGTTGAGTACATAGAACAGTAGTTTAAAGCATTTTTGATTATTTTTGAAAAAAATAATGAATGCGCTGGACTCAAAAAAAAATAACGGATACTAACATTGTAACAAAACTTTCCAATGATTTGGGAGTTGATAAAACCATAGCGACTTTGCTTATTCAAAGAGGTGTTTCCTCTTTTGAACAAGCAAAGTCTTTTTTTCGTCCCGATTTAAGGGAACTTCACGATCCTTTTTTAATGAAAGATATGGATCTTGCAGTCGCACGAATCATGAAAGCGATTGAAAATGAGGAACATATTTTAGTCTATGGCGATTATGATGTGGATGGGACGACTTCAGTATCGCTTGTGTATTCCTATTTAAAGACCTTACATCATAATTTATCGACTTATATTCCAGATCGTTATGCGGAAGGATATGGGATTTCTTTTCAATCAATAGATTATGCAAAGGACAATGAGATTACTTTAATTATTGCGCTAGATTGTGGAATCAAAGCCATTGATAAAGTAGTATATGCCTCGGAAAGAGGCATCGATTATGTCATCTGTGATCATCACAGGCCAGGGGATGAAATCCCTGCAGCAGTTGCCGTATTGGATCCAAAACGGTTGGACTGTGCCTATCCTTACGATGAGCTTTGTGGTTGCGGAGTAGGGTTTAAATTAATTCAGGCAATTGGTACGAAGTACAATCACCAAATCGATCATTTTTTACCCTATTTGGATTTGGTAGCTACAGCTATCGGTGCAGATATTGTACCCGTTACGGGGGAGAATAGAGTCTTGGCTTATCATGGCTTAAAAGTGATAAATTCCAATCCAAGGATAGGAATGAAAGCCTTAATTTCACAATCTAAAAAAGAAAATTTAACCATTACAGACGTTGTTTTTGGGATCGCTCCAAGGATCAATGCTGCAGGGCGTATCAAATCAGGAAATGATGCCGTGCAATTGTTAATTGAACAGGATGCAGCAAAAGCACAAAAATTTGCGGAAGCCATTGAGATTAATAATGTGGACAGGAAAGAACTTGATAAATCCATTACCCTAGAAGCCTTAGCCCAAATCATAGAAAATGAAGAGCAAGAAGGCTATACCACGGTAGTCTACGATGAGAATTGGCACAAAGGTGTCATCGGAATTGTAGCTTCTAGGCTCATAGAGACCTATTACCGACCCACCCTTGTATTTACTAAAAGTGGTGATAAATTAGCCGCATCCGCACGTTCTGTTACAGGTTTTGATGTCTATGATGCCTTGGAGCAATGCAGCGAGTTTATTGAGCAATTTGGAGGGCATAAATATGCAGCAGGACTTACCTTGTCTTTAGAACAATACCCTAAATTTAAAGCCAAGTTTGAGGAGGTTGTGAAAGCTACAATACCAGCGGAGTTAAGGGTGCCTGAATTAAAATATGATGTCCAGATTACTTTTGCTGAAATTACCCCTAAATTTAATCGTATTTTAAAACAATTAGCCCCTTTTGGTCCTGGAAATATGACCCCTACATTTGTGGCGGAAAACGTGAGAGATACCGGTTGGGGGAAACCTGTGGGCGGTGATAAATCACATTTAAAAGTGAATTTAGAAGACCCTGAAACCAGTATTACTATCAGTGGAATTGGTTTTGGATTGGCCGCTAAATTTTCAGAAATAAAGAAGGGAAATACATTTGATGTTGCCTTTACGGTAGATGAAAATACCTGGCAAGGAAATACAAGCCTACAATTAATGTTAAAGGATCTAAAAGTACACTAGATTTGTTAAAATACTGGCTATTAGATGCGTGAACCTGTTCTTTTTATCGGATATTACAAGGGTTATTTTTTACATTTAAAAAATCATGAAAACATTATTCGCTAACTTTAGTATAAGTATTATTGCTTTTTGTACTTCTATGTGTGTCTTTTCTCAAGAAAATAGTCCACTCGAAATCTGGTACAATGAACCTGCAATTGATTGGATGACCGAAGCGTTACCTATTGGAAATGGATACATCGGTGCCATGTTTTTTGGGGATCCTTTCGAGGAGCATATTCAATTTTCCGAGGGCACGTTGTGGTCTGGTGGCCCTGGATCTAACAAGGCGTATGATTTTGGTATTAAGGAAAATACGGCGGCGGATTTAGAGGAAGTAAGAAACTTATTATCACAAGGGAAAAATTCTGCAGCGAATGCCTTAGTGAAGGAAAAATATACAGGGGGGCTACAGACCGGAAAGCAATACAATGGTGATTTTGGTGATTATGGAGCACAACAAACGATGGGCGATATTTTTATAAAAGTCTTGCACCAGGGAAGGGTAGAAAATTACCGTAGAAGCTTAGATATATCCAATGCTTTAGGCCTGGTTAGTTATCAAATAAAAGGAGAAAGTTATACACGTACATTTTTCGGTAATTACCCGAGTAAAGTGATGGTGTATGAATTTAAAAGCTCTAAAAAAACATCCTATGAAATTAGATTTACAAGTCCGCATGTAAAAGTAACTGTTGATTTTAAAAATGGTGTGTATTCATTTAGAGGAAAAGTGGCAGATAATAATATGGGGTTTGAAACACTGCTTAAAATTGAGGCACCTAAAGGGAAAGTGTGTTTTAAGAAGGGGGTGATTTATGTGAAAAAGACAAAATTGTTCAGTGTCATCTGCACGGTCTCTACGGAGTATACCTTGCGCTATCCAACCTATACGGGCAACGATTATATCGCTAAGAACAAGCGTGTTTTTAAAAAGATTAAAAAGAGGACTGTAAGTGAGTTGAAAAAAGAACATGTGGTGGATTATCGCATTCTTTTTGATAGGGTACAGTTAAAATTAGGGGTCGAAAAAGAGATAAACGTTCCTACAAATATTCGACTAAAGCAATATTTTGAAGGAAATGGAGACAGGGGAATGGAACGCTTGTACTTTCAATATGCGCGTTATTTAATGATTGCTGGAAGTCGTCCTAACAGTATGTCCATGCATTTACAGGGGAAATGGAATAATTCTACCAACCCACCTTGGGCAGCTGATTATCATAGTAATATTAATATTCAAATGATTTATTGGCCCGCAGAAATAACGAATTTATCAGAGTGTCACGAACCCTTTTTGGATTATATAGAAAGCTTAGTGGTTCCAGGAAAAATAGCGGCGAATTCTTTTTTTAAAACCCGTGGTTGGATGGTCAATACGATGTGTAATGCCTTTGGGTACACCTCTCCAGGATGGGGCATTCCATGGGGTTTCTTTCCAGGAGGAGCGGGTTGGTTCTCTCAGCATATGTGGGAACATTATCAGTTTACAAAAGATGCGCAATTTTTACGAGAAAAAGCCTATCCAGTCATGAAGGAAGCGGCGTTGTTTTGGATGGATTATTTGACAAAAAATGCGGATGGTGCTTGGGTGTCATCACCGTCGTATTCCCCAGAACATGGTGGGATTTCTACCGGAGCGTCTATGGATCATCAAATAGCATGGGATTTATTTAATAATTGTATCAAGGCAACAGAAATTTTAAATATAGATGCGGACTTTAGAAGTAAAGCAATGGAAATGCGCGCAGCTATTTTGAAACCTAAAATTGGTAAATGGGGGCAGTTGCAGGAATGGATAGAGGACAGAGATGACCCGGAGAATAAACACAGGCATGTGTCGCATTTGTATGCGTTGTATCCAGGGAATCAGATTACAACCACCGATACTCCTGTATTGGCTGAGGCAGCAAAAATAAGTTTGTTGGCACGTGGAGACTCAGGTACGGGATGGTCTAGGGCATGGAAACTCAATTTTTGGGCGCGTTTAAAAGATGGGAATCATGCTCATAAAATGCTGTCTTATTTATTAAAACCAGTGCTGAGTAAAAAAGTAGAAATGTCCACCTCTGGAGGAACATATTCCAATCTTTTATGTGCACACCCACCTTTTCAGTTAGACGGAAACATGGGAGGAGCAGCGGGTATTGCTGAGATGTTGTTACAGTCTCATACAGATGTGATAGCGCTATTACCTGCCTTACCTGATGTGTGGAGTCAAGGTGAAATTTCAGGGTTAAAAGCAAGAGGTAATTTTGAAATATCGATAAAATGGAAGAAATCAAAAGTGTATGAATTTGGTGTAAAAGGTGCCCCATTTGAGCCTGTAAAAATACAAGTAAATGGACGCGTTTTAGACATTCACCTAGATGATAAAGGTCTCTTTAATATGCAATTGAATAACTAATAAGTGTAAAATAGATTGTGTAGGAGAAGGATGCTTGGTATTAAAGTACTATTTGTTACTCCAGAATGACTGCTGCTTATCTATATATTAATCATAAAAAACGTCGACCTATGGCCGACGTTTTTTATGATTAATATTTTTTGTGTTGTTTTACCAGTTACAGTTAACAATATGCCTAGGCTCAGTAGCTAATGTTTTTCCTTAATCACGTAAATATATACAGGAAAGTGATCGCTAAAACCACCGGTAAAGTTACCATAGCTAAAACTTCTATTTGGATATCCTTTATAACGTCCTTTTTTATTAATAAGGAAGCGAGGGTTGTAAATATTAGCTTTAAACATCTTATAATCTTCAAACTTTTTATCAGTATCCAGTAAAGAGGAAGAGATTAAAATTTGATCAAACAGGTTGATGTTATCTCTGTAACCTAAGGTGTTTAGTCCTCTTGCATGCATGTTTTCCATGGGGTTATACATGTCACCAGATTTTACTTCTGATTTTTCACCTTTTGCATTCAATACTTTTTTTAAGCTATTGTTTGTTGGGTCATCATTAAAATCACCCATAGTAATAATTTTAGCAGTTGGGTTTTTCTCTTGTACTTCTTTAATAATCTGTACATTTAAAGCGGCTGCCTTTTCACGTTTAATACTACTTTTCTTTTCACCACCACGTCTAGATGGCCAGTGGTTTACTATAATATGGATTAATTCATCATCCAAATAACCAGAAACTAATAATTGATCTCTAGTGGTTTGTTTTTTACCGTCTTTGTTATTGGCTAGTTTAAGTTCGTAATTTTTACTGAACACAGGTTTAAAATAACGTTTTTGATATAAGAGTGCTACATCTATTCCTCTAAAATCTGGTGAATCGTAATGTACAATTCCGTAGTTGAATTTTTTAAGGTGTTGGTTCGCTACTAAATCTTCCAATACACGTAAGTTTTCGACTTCAGAAACGCCAATAATTGCAGGAGCGGTATGTGTTTTTTTACTCCCAATCAGGGCAATTACACGTGCCATATTGTCCAATTTTTGAGCGTAAATTTTAGCGGTATCTCCTTTAGATTCCATGATAGGGCTTGCTTCATCATAAACATTAGGGTCGTTTACAGTGTCAAATAGATTCTCTAAATTATAAAACGCTATCGTTCTGATTTGGTATTCCTTATTGCTGTTTTGAGCATAGCTATTAAGTACTGAAAAACATAGTACAATAATTAATATTTTGATTTTATTCATCGGTATAAAAAATTGAGAGGACAAAGTTATAAACAAAAGTCGAATTGCAACTATATTTTACCTTAAAATAACATTTGTAGATATTTATAATGTGTAATTTTGTCATGCAATAAAACAGTTGCAATAAAACATTTTATCAATTCAAATATGAGAAAAACAATCGTCTCACTATTCCTTAGTTTATTTGTCATTTTTTCGATGAATTCACAAAGTTTGAGTAGTGTTAAAGGTACTGTTTCTGATAGCGATACAGGTACTGCCATCGCTGGGGTTACAGTAAAGGTATTGGGAACAACATTTGTTCAAAAAACAGATTCTGAAGGGAATTTTGTTTTACAGCAAGTTCCAAAAGGTCAACAAATAGTTCAGTTGATTTTTGATGGTTACGACACACAAAATTATCCAGTTGATGTGTTAGAAGGAAAACAATCGGATTTAGGAGTGTTATTAATGTACAAAGAGATGGGTTTCAGTAGTGATTTAAGTGTTATTTCACTTTCTGACGACGATCTTTTAGAAGACGAAGGTGGTGGGTCAGACAATGTTTCTGGTTTATTATCATCCTCGAAAGATGCTTTTTCTAGAGCCGCCGCTTTTAATTTCGGTGCAGCTTGGTTTAGAGTACGTGGTTTTGATTCTGAAAATGGTACCGTGATGTTAAACGGTATTACGATGAACAAAATGTATGCAGGACGTCCGCAATGGTCGAACTGGGGAGGATTAAACGATGCGACAAGAAACCAGGAAGTAACCTTGGGATTAGCACCGTCTAACAAAGTGTTTGGAGGCGTATTAGGTACTACTAATATTTCTACTAGAGCATCTGAGTACCGTCCTGGAACAAAGATTACCGCATCTGCTACGAACAAAAATTACAGTGGTCGTATTATGGCAACTCATGCTTCTGGTATGAAAAACAAATGGGCCTACGTATTTTCTACTTCTCGAAGGTTTGCTAGCGAAGGCTATTTTGAAGGATCTACTTACGATGCCAATTCTATGTTTGCAGCCGTAGAGTATCAACCGAATGATAGACATAGTTTAAACTTTACGGCTATTTATGCCGTGAATCATAGAGGTAAAAACTCTGGTAATACGCAAGAAGTGTGGGACCTCATGGGGAATAAATACAACTCTTATTGGGGAAGGCTAGATGGTAAAAAACGTAATGCACGTAGAAAAGAGGTTGCAGAACCTATTTTTATGTTAACCCATGAATGGGATATCTACGAAAATACCCAACTGAGTACTAGTGTTGGATATCAATTTGGAAAAATAGGAAACAGCCGTTTAGGATATTTTAATGTAAGAAATCCAGACCCTGTTTACTATAAAAACTTACCGAGTTATTTTGCGAATTCTTTAGATCCTAACGAGGCTATAAATGCAGCGTATAATTTACAAAACGATGAGCGTGTTGGACAGTTAAATTGGGAAGCATTATATGCTGCTAACTTAATGGATCCTTCTAGAAGTGCACGTTTTTACTTGTATGAAGACCGTAATGATGACAATCAATTTAGTTTTAATACCGTATTGTCTTCTGAGATTAGTGAGCATATTGGAATTAATGTAGGCTTGAGCTATCGTAATTTACAGTCTAATAATTACGCGAAAATGTTAGACCTTTTAGGGGCGAGTCATTTTTATGATGAAGGACAGTATACGTTGAAATCAAGTAACTTATTAGGAAATGGAATCATTTCAAACAATGATACTTTTAGTTATAATTATAACTTAGACGCCAGAACTTTTGATGTGTTTACGCAATTACAATTCAACTATAATAAGGTTGATTTTTATGTAGCTGGAAATGTTTCGAATACGAAATACCAACGTGAGGGATTGTTTCAAAACGAAGTGTACGAAGATACTTCTTACGGAAAAGGTAGAGAGTTGAATTTTGATGATTTCAGTGTAAAAGGAGGGGCAACCTATAAAATTACAGGCCGTCATTTAATTGATTTTAATGCAGGTTATTTAACCAAAGCACCTTTATTAAAAAATGCCTATTCAAATGCACGTGTAAATCATGATGTGGTATTGGGAATAGACAGTGAAACGGTTAAAACAGTAGATCTAGGCTATATTTTTAGAGCTCCAGGAATCAAAGCACGTTTAACTGGATATTATGCGAAATTTGAAAACGGAACCGACATTTCTCGTTATTTTGATGAGAGTTTAGGAGAATTTGTATCGGAAGTGTTAACGGGTGTAAACCGCAAGCATTTTGGAGCAGAATTTGGATTGGAATACAATGTAACCCAAACTATAAAAGCAATTGCGGTTGCAGCTGTAGGGCAATATACGTATGACAATAATCCGTTGAGTTATTATACTTCTGACGAATCATTTATTGAGTCTGTAGAGCCTACAACTTCATATATTAAGGATTACAAAGTTGCAGGAACGCCACAACAAGCCTATTCTTTAGGATTGGAATACCGCGATCCAAAATACTGGTGGGTAGGTGTAAACGCCAACCATATGTCACATACCTATGTAGATGTTTCTTCGGGATTAAGAACAGATCGTTTTTATACAAATCCAGATACCAACCAGCCATTTGCAGGTGTAAGTCAGTCAGATATTGACGAGGTGTTAAAGCAAGAACGTTTTGACGATTATGTATTGGTGAATTTAACAGGAGGGAAATCTTGGAGAATTAACGGTAAATATGTATCTCTTTTTGCAAGTGTAAACAATGTTTTAAATACAGCATATAAAACAGGAGGATACGAGCAAGGAAGAAAAGGAAATTACGAATTATTAAAAGAAGATCAATCACGTGAAACACCATTATTTGGATCTAAATACTGGTATGGGTACGGGACTTCTTTTTACATCAATTTCTCAGTTAGCTTTTAATAAAAAAATTAAATAAAATATTCAACGATGAAAAAATTAACAATTTTAAAATTCGCGGCAAGCTTATTCCTTTTAGTAGGTGTTTTAGCAGCCTGTGTGGAGGATAATAAATACGACACACCACAAATAACGTGTAATGAACCGGATGTTACGGTAAATGCAACGATTGGAGAAGTAAAAGCATTGTACGCAGGAAGTGTTGTGCATATTACTAGTGATATGATTATTGAAGGATACGTAGTGTCTAGTGATGAAGCAGGGAATTTTTATGGTTCATTACATTTTCAAGATGCATTAGTAGATCCAACAATAGGGTTTCAGTTAGATACAAATTTACCTGATTTATACACGAAATATCCAGCAGGAAGTAAAATCGTAATCAATCTAAATGGATTGTATTTAGGAGATTATAATGGAGTGCTAAAAGTAGGGGGATTATTTGATTCTTATGGATCGCTAAAAGTAGGGCGTTTGAGTGCTGATAAAACATCAAAAGCTATTTACCTTGCTTGTGATGAAAATGCAGATGTAATTCCTAATATAGTATCTATTGGAGCCTTGAACGACTCGATGATTAATACCTTAATTAAATTTGAAAATGTAGAAATGGGACCTGCTAGTTTATGTCAAACATATGCTGTAGGTGGACAATCTAAACCTACAAGCGTTACTTTACAAGACTGTAATGGAGATGAAATTATTTTAAGTAATAGTGGTTTTGCAGATTTTCAAGCAGATTTAGTTCCAGCTGGTAAAGGTACTTTAGTCGCTGTTTTAAGCAAGTATAAAGGGAAATACCAATTAAAAATCAGAAGTATTCAAGATGTTGTTATGAACGATGCACGTTGTGATGGTTCTACTTTCTCTTGTGAGGCTCCAGAGGCCAATGCAACAATTCAAGATATAAAAGATGTTTACGCAGGAGATAAAGCCTTAATTACTGAGGACTTAGTAGTAGAAGGAACAGTTACTGCAAATGATGTTGCAGGAAACTTATTCAAATATATCTATATTCAGGACGAAACTGGAGGATTGAAAATTAAGATTGATCAATACAGTTTATACTTAAGAGGATATACTTTAGGACAAAAAGTAATAGTGAAAGCCAAAGGCTTAAAAGTTGATAACTACGCTGGTGAAATTTATTTAGGTGGAAATGGGAAATACGGTATAATGGAGGAAAGCGTTGTTTATAAGCACTTATTTGTAGGTGAAGAAAACGCTCCTTTAGAACCAAAAGTATTAACTATTGCAGGGCTAACTGAAGAGCATGTAGGTTTGTTTGTTAAATTTGAATCGTTACAGTTTTCAGAAGAAGGAATTACTTTTGCAGACAAAGGTTCTACAGATAAAAGGAATACTTTTTTAACCGATTGTAGTGCGAATGGAATTACCGTTAGAACAAGTGGTAAAGCTACTTTTGCTGGAACTACGCTACCTACAGGTAACGGTGCAGTATACGGAATTGTAAATATATTTAAAGGTACCTTCCAATTGCTGTTAAGAGATTTCGCTGATTTTTCTGAAATGAACGATGATAAATGTGATATTTATGCCAGTGCAGAAATGATAGATTTATCGGCTGTAAGAGCGATGTTCACAGGTAGTAAATTGTCTATAGAAAACAATGTGAAAATTAAAGCAGTGATCACTTCTGATGGAGCTACTGGTAATATTCACGGTCAAAGTGCTTTTGCACAGGATGCAACTGGAGCTATTGCTTTGCGTTTTGCAGGAACTCATGATTTAGAGATTGGAACTGAAGTTGTGATTGCTTTAATGGGAGTAGATTTAAAAGAATACAACGGATTGTTACAATTAAGTAATATTCCTTTAGGGAATATCGGTGCTACTACAACAGGTACATTGCCAACGCCGACAGTAATTACATTAGAACAAGCGTTGTCTGGTAACTATGAGTCTATGTTAGTAACTATAGAAGGAGTAGAGTTTAAAGATATTACTAAAACATTTGAAGGAGACAATAGTGTTACAGACTGTACAAATGAGTTGAAAGTTTATGTACGTGGTGATGCTACTTTTAAAGACAGTCAAGTGAGTGTTTTAAAAGGAGCTATTACTGGAATTATGAGTGAATTTAATACCCCTCAGATGTACATTCGTGATGCGGCTGATGTTGTGTTTGCTGATGTATATGAGGCTTGTACTCCTGTTGATGGAGGTGGAGAAGGTGAAGGTGAAGGTTCTGATGGATCTGCTACTGATCTTTATATTTCTGAATATGCTGAAGGATCAAGTTCTAATAAATACATCGAAATTTACAATGGAACGGGTGCTGCAATTGATTTATCAAATTATCAAGTTTGGGGTGCTAATGGCGGAAAAGGATGGGATACAAATTTAAATTTGACAGGTACTTTAGCTGATGGGGCTTTCTTAATAATTGCTGCCGATCAAGCAAATACTGAAATTTTAGATAAAGCTACGTTGGCTTTAGGGTATCCAAGCCCTGTTCATTTTAATGGTGATGATGCTATTGCTTTATCAAAAAAGAACGATGCAGGAACTTATGCTATCATTGATGTTATTGGAACTCCAGATGTTGATCCAGGTTCTGGATGGGAAGTTGCGGGTGTTTCAGCAGCTACAAAAGACCATACAATTGTTAGAAAAACAGTAACTCAAGGGAATGCTGATTGGGCGGCGTCTTCAGCTTCTGAATGGGAAGTTAAAGACAAAAACGATTGGTCAAACTTAGGAATTAGATAAGTTTAAAATCATTTTTAAAATAAATTAAAAAGGCGGCCATTTGGTCGCCTTTTTTTGTGCTTTTTAAAACAGTATTTAAAACAGTTTATTTTTTAATCACCTTGAATTGACTAACTTATAAAAAATTGAAGTCCTATTTAATTGTTAAGATTGAGTTATGAAAAAGACGATGCGTGTATTATTCATGTGTCTGTGTCATGTTGTAATTATAAATGCACAGTCACATTGTAGTATAAAAGGAGTGGTGATTTATGAAGTAACAAAAACACCGTTGTTGGGAGTGTCTGTTGGAATTACCAAGAGGCCTCTTTGGATAACTACGGATTCAAAAGGTGCCTTTATTCTAGAGAATTGTACCTTAGGACAGCATTTAATCGAAATTAGATTACAGGGTTTTGAACCCTTGAAGGTTCCTGTCTTCTGTGTTGGGAATAAAGAAATAGACTTAGGGTTCTTAGTCCTGTCCAAAATAGTTACTGATTTAAAAGATGAAAGTATCATTGCTATTTCGGAAATAGAATTGTTAGATGATGCAGGAGATTCCAACAATGTTACGGGGGTGTTAGCTGCTTCCAAAGATGCCTTTTCTAGAGCCGCAGCTTATAGTTTTGGTCAGGCCTGGTTTCGTGTTCGGGGCTATGATTCCGAAAATGCGAGGGTAATGATCAACGGGATTTCCATGAATAAAATCTACGGAGGGCGTCCTCAGTGGAGTAATTGGGGAGGTTTGAATGATGCCACCAGGAATCAAGAAGTTACTGTTGGATTGGCACCTTCGGAAAGTGATTTTGGAGGGATATTGGGAACTACCAATATGAATACCACTGCTTCTTTGTATCGTCCTGGAACAAAAATCACCGTTTCTGCGACCAATAAAAGTTACAAAGGGAGACTGATGGTGACCCATGCTTCTGGTTTAAAGAAAAACTGGGCCTATACAGTTTCTGCTTCAAAACGATTTGCTAAGGAAGGCTACTTTGAAGGTTCTTTTTATGATGCCAATTCCTTTTTTGGAGCAGTAGAATACAAGCCTAGTTCCAAGCAGAATTTTAATTTAACGGCTATTTATGCACAAAATAAACGCGGTAAAAATGCAGGCCACACGCAAGAGGTATGGGGGCTGATGGGGCGTAAATACAACGCGTATTGGGGGAGGCAAGATGGAAGAAAACGAAATGCAAGAGTAAAGGAGGTGAATGAGCCGATACTAATGTTATCTCATCAAATTAAATTATCGGAGAGAACAGTCATTAATACAAGTATAGCGTATCAATTTGGATATATAGGGAATAGCAGGTTAGGTTATTTTAAACAACAAAATCCAGACCCTACTTATTACCGAAACTTGCCTTCTTATTTTCAATCAAACGCCCCTTTAAATCCAAATATAATCCCAGAATCCATCACTGCTTTTAAAGAAAATCCACAAAGATTTCAAATCGATTGGTTGCAATTATATAAAACTAACAAAGCATTAAATAATGAAAATGCGGGGTATTATTTATACGAAGATAGAAATGACGACCAGCAATTAAGTATAAAAAGTATGATTTCTTTGGATTTGACAGTGCGTTCTACTGTAAATTTTGGGCTCAGTTACGTTGGGTTTAATTCTCGGAATTACGCGAAGATGTTAGACCTATTGGGGGCTTCTTATTTTGTAGATAGGGATGGGTTTAATAATACTTCCAATAATTTAGTGTCTGATAACACTATTTTAAAAGGGGATACATTTAACTATCACTATTTATTATCGGTACAAAAGAAAACTGTTTTTGGACAATATCAATACCAGAAAAATAAGGTAGAGGCCTTTGCTTCCGTACAGTTTGTGAATACTCGTTATCAAAGAGAAGGATTGTTTCAAAACGAATTGTACAAAGAAAATTCATTGGGCTTGGGAGCTCCATTAACATTCAATACACCTCAATTTAAAATGGGAATGACCTATAAGGTTACAGGGCGTCATTTATTAAATATAAACGCAGGAAGTATTTTTAAAGCTCCCACCTTACGCAATAGTTATTCCAATCCACGGGTAAATAAAGACCAGGTCTTAGGTCTAGAAAGTGAGAAAATAAACACCATAGATATTGGTTATATTCATAGGTCTCCACGTATAAAGTCACGAATTACAGGCTATTATACTTCGTTTTCAAAAGGAACAGATATTTCTAGGTATTATGATCAGAATTTAGGAGAGTTTGTAGCCGAAGTGTTGACAGGTGTAGCGAAAACGCATCTAGGAGTGGAAGTGAGTTTTGAAACTAAAATCACGTCCTCCATAAATGCTAATTTTGTAGCCTCCATAGGGAAATATACTTACACAAATAATCCACTAAGTTATTATACTTCTGACGAATCATTGATCGCCGCAGCAGCTCCTGTACCCACTTTTTTAAAAGGCTATCATACGGCAGGAACACCACAACAAGCATTTTCTATAGGTGTGGATTATCGCTCTCAAAAATATTGGTGGATTGGGTTAAATGCCAATCATTTATCACATACTTACGTGGATGTTGCTTCGGGTTTGCGAACGGCCCGTTTTTACACCAACCCTGCTACCAATCAACTTTATGAAGGAGTTAGCAAGCAGGATGTAAAAGAAATACTAGTACAAGAACAGTTTGAGGGCTATGTCCTTGTAAATATCATTGGCGGGAAATCATGGAAAAGGAAGAAAAAGTATATCAGTTTGTTTATTAGTGCTAGTAATGTTTTGAATACACAGTATAGGACAGGGGGTTATGAGCAAGGAAGGTATGGGAATTATAAATTGTTAAAGAAGGATAAAAACAGAGAAACACCAATGTTTGGGGCTAAATATTGGATGGGATATGGTGCGTCCTATTATGTGAATTTTTCGGTGAGTTTTTAATGCTTAAAAAAGAGAAGGCTATGAAAAGTGTTAGGAAACTATTTTTAGGATTGATCGTAATTATGATCTGGACTTGTGCAGAAGATCAAGGGTATAATGTGCCCGAAACTCCCTGTATTTCACCTGCGTTAAAGGTGAATGCAACCATAGGGGATCTAAGTGCTATGTATAAAGGTGCTGTAGTACAGATTAAACAGGAGTTGATTATAGAAGGCTATGTAATTTCTTCCGACGAAAAAGGAAATTTTTACCGAACGCTACATTTTCAAAATAGTCCTGAAAATCCGACGGAAGGGTTGCAGATAGATGTAGATATTCAAAATTTGCACACCATGTATCCAATCGGTTCGAAGATACTTATCAATAGCGAGGGTTTGTATCTTGATAAGTACCGAGGTGTTTTAAAAATTGGGGGAATATATCCGCAAAAAAACGGAGGGGTAGCGGTAGGTAGATTGTCCAGTACATTGGTTAAAAAAGCATTGTTTGTTTCTTGTGAATCTCCTGTTAAGATGGTGCCAATGTTGGTGGAAATAGACCATATAGATGATGCAATGATCAATACGCTTGTTGTACTTGAGAACGTTGAAATCACTTCAGATTCATATTGCCAGTCCTATGCATTGGTAGATAAAAACACGAATGTATTGGTTCAGAATTGCTCTGGGAATACGATTGTTTTAAGAAATAGTGGTTATGCGGATTTTCAAGCCGATTTATTACCTGTTGGGAATGGAAAGCTACAGGGTGTTTTAGGGAAATATAACAACGATTTTCAATTGACCATTCGCGATACCAATGATTTAATGTTGCTAGGTGATAGATGTGATGGGAATAGTTATTCCTGTATCCCTCCTTCAGTAAATGCAACAATCCAAGAGGTAAAGGACAAGTACCAAGGAGCGTTGTTACAATTGGAAGATTCCTTAGTTTTTGAGGCAATTGTTACAGCAAATGACAAAAGTGGCAATGCCTACAAATACATTTATGTACAAGATGATTCAGGAGGTATAAAAATTAAAATCAACCAAAAAAACTTGTATTTACGTGGTTTTAGTGTGGGTCAAAAAATAGTGGTAAACACTAAGGATTTATATATACATGCCTTGAGTGGAGAATTACAATTGGGAGGATTGTATGAGGGGAATATTGGGAATATAGAAAGTTACGATGTGTTTAAGCATTTATATGTGTTAGCAGAAAATGAAGTATTATTGCCTAAAATAGTGACCCTATCAGATATTACAGCGAAAGATATTGGAAGTTATCTGTTGCTGGAAAACCTTCAGTTTCTAGAGCAAGAACTAAATTTTGTAGATGATACGGCCAATGGATCTACACGTACTTTAATCGATTGTACTGCCAATACCATACATGTGAGAACGAGTAAATTTGCCAATTTTTCAGGGGCTAAATTACCTACAGGAAATGGAAATGTACAAGGGGTTCTAAATTATTACAACGGGAATTTTCAATTGTTACTAAGAGATATTAACGATGTCGTGTTAATGACGAACGAACGCTGTAATGTGGCAGAAAATGCCGAGTTGGTTTCATTGTCAGAAATTAGGAACATGTTTTTTGACAAGTCGTTAAATATCACTCAAAATATAAAAATAAAAGCGGTGATTACTTCGGATGCAGCCGAATTAAACATCACGGAAACCAATGCATTTATACAAGATGATTCGGGAGCCATTGCCTTGCGTTTTAGTAGTCCTCATGGTTTGAAATTTGGAGATGAAGTGGAATTGTCCTTGTTGGGAACAAGTATAGAAGAATACAAAGGACTCTTGCAATTAAATCATGTTCCAAAAGCAAATATTATAAGTACTACCCCTGGTATTATACCTGCTCCTCAGACCATAACGCTAGAGCAAGCATTATCTGGGGATTTTGAATCTGTATTGGTTAGGATTGAAAATGTTCAGTTTAAAGACATCACTAAAACCTATTCAGGGGAAAATAAGTTGACAGATTGTGTAGATGATTTGAATGTATACATTCGTTATCAAGCTGCATTTTCAGGATTTAAAGTCAATAAAAACAATGGGGCTGTAATCGGAATTATGACGGAATATGAAGTGCCTCAACTCTACCTTAGAAAATCCTACGATGTTACGTTTTATGAAGAATATATTGATTGTTCAATGGTTGGACTCACAAATTTTCCCTTCTACATTTCTGAGATAGCTGACCCTGATAATAATTCGGGGGCTCGATTTATAGAACTGTACAATCCTTCAAACGAAACACAAAGTATGAATGGATGGCAATTAATTCGCTATACAAACGCTAATGTTACCAGTACAAAAAACATACAATTAACAGGGTTTAGCATTGGGGCAAATAGCACTTTTGTAATCTCTCCAAATGCGGCTGAATTTCTAGCTGTCTATGGGTTTGAGTCCAATTTGGGAGTCTCTAAAGGTGGTCCTGCAGATTCTAATGGCGATGACACCATTGTTTTAGTGAATCCCGATGGAGAAGTGGTGGATATATTTGGACTTATAGGCGAAGATGGTTCAGGAACCAATCATGAGTTTGAAGATGGGCGAGCTTTAAGAAATACAGGTATCCAAGGAGGGAATCCAATATTTGACCCTTCAGAATGGGTTATTTGGAACGATACAGGGGCTGGAGGAACTATAAAATTACCTCAAAACGCTCCCGTTGATTTCAATCCAGGAATTAGATAGTTTGTTGTTGATTTAAATAAAAAGCAGGTATTTTTATTCCGTCATGGATTCCTGTGTCTTGTCTCCAAATGTCATATGCCGTTTGGAGACAAATTACTTGTTAGCCTCATGAGAACGGGGCTAAAAGGGTAAAATTAATTTAGCGATATAAAAGTAAATAAAAATCCCGAAAATATCATTAATAGTGGTGATAAAAGGACCGGTTGCTAATGCAGGGTCAATACCTCGTTTGTGTAAAATTAAAGGGACAAAAGTTCCGATAAGTGCTGCTATAATAATCACAATTAGTAAAGAGATAGCAATGGTAATACTTGTTAAGAATTCCATGTTGAAAATAGTTCCATAGGCCATTACTAGGAGGGATAATATAGTTCCGTTAACCAAACTCAATCCCACTTCTTTTAGCAATCGGTCCCAAGTACTTCCTTTGATATTGTCGTTGGCCAATCCTTGTACAATAATGGCGGAAGATTGCACCCCTACATTTCCTGCCATGGCGGCAATTAGAGGCGTAAACATGAAAAGAATAGGGAATTTTTTAAGTGCTTCGTCGAAACCAGACATAATTGATGCGGCGGCTAAACCTCCAAAAAGTCCGAGTACCAACCAAGGTAAACGACCTTTTACCAATTCAAAAATGGTATCATCGGCCTCTACATCTTCAACTAAACCAGCGGCCATTTGATAATCTTTCTCGGCTTCATCTTTAATGATATCTACAATATCATCAATGGTAATTTGACCGGTAAGTCTTCCCATTTCATCAATAACGGGAATTACAAAAAGGTCATATTTTTGCATGATTCTCGCTACTTCTTCATCGTTTTCCGTAACAGAAACCGAGGTGATTTGATGGTTGTAAATTTCTTTAACAGGGGTGGTTGCTGGAGTGGTCAATAAACTTTTTAGGGACAAGCGTCCTTTGAGTATATCATTGTCGTCCACCACGTAAATAGTGTGTACTTTGTCTACATTGGCAGCTTGCCTACGCATTTCTTTTACACAGGTAATATTGGTCCAGTTTTCGTTTACTTTTACCAACTCTTTTCCCATGAGTCCACCTGCAGTATCCTCGTCGTGTCGGAGTAATTCTACAATGTCTTTGGCGTGTTCAACATCTTCTAGTTGGGCGATTACCTCTTCCTTTTGTTGGTCTGGTAATTCCGAAATAATATCGGCAGCATCATCCGTATCTAGTTCGTCTATTTCTTCGGCAATTTCTTTAGAAGAAAGTCCGTTCAATACTTTTTCACGCGTATCATCATCTAGCTCGGCTAGAATATCAGCTGTTTTTTCACTGTCTAATAACTTGATGATATAAATAGCGTCGGAAAAGCTGATTTCTTCTAAGATTTCAGCGATATCTGCAAAATGGACATCTTCTAATAACTGTGTTAATTGAAGATTTTCGCCATTAGCGATCCATTTTTTTATGTTTTTAGCTATCTGTGGCGTGAGTTTGAACTGCATCGTTTTGGATTTTAGCTGTTAGCTCTATAAATGATTTTACACTTAGTTGTTCTGGGCGTTTTGAAAACACTTCTTCTGCACGTAATTCATCCGATAGGTTGAAAACTTTCAGGCTGTTTCGCAATGTTTTTCTACGTTGTTGAAATCCAGTTTTTACCACACGGTAAAATAATTTTTCATCTACCGGTAAAGAGTAATCCTTCTTTCGAACCATTCTAAGAACTCCAGAATCAACCTTTGGTGGTGGATTAAAAACACTTGGAGGAACGGTAAATAAATATTCGATATCGTAAAAAGCCTGGGCTATTACAGATAGGATTCCGTATTTTTTACTCCCTTCTTTTTCCGCAATACGTTCTGCTACTTCTTTTTGAAACATTCCTGTTAATTCAGGAATAAATTCTCTGTAATCTAATGTTTTAAATACAATTTGTGTAGAGATATTGTAAGGGAAGTTTCCTGTGATAGCACACTGTTCTCCTTTAAAAATTTCTGACAAATCAGTTTTTAAAAAATCTTTACAATGAATGCGATCTGCTAAATTGAGAAAATGACTTTCTAAATAGGCTACAGATTCGGTGTCAATTTCTATCACCGAAGTCGTATATTTTTTCTCTAATAAATATTTGGTAAGTACACCCATTCCTGGGCCAATTTCCAAGACCTTGTCGTAACCGACTTCGGTTAAGGTGTTTGCTATTTTTCTAGCGATGGTCTCATCGGTTAAAAAGTGCTGCCCTAAATGTTTTTTTGCTCTTACTGACATTTATATAAATTCTTGGATTACTTGTAATTCTGTTCTGAAAGCCACGTATTTACCTGCGAATTTTCGCTCGGTTTCTTGCTGTAGGCTTGGGGCGTCTTCTTGTTGGTAAGCATGTAATGTTTCCAAACTATCTGTGGTGTATTGTACCGAGTAGGTAACGCCTCCCATTTCTTCTTCTATCATCACTTGGCTCATAAGAGCTTTGCTGAATTTTTTGGTTTTTAAAACAGCTGGGATATGGGTGTTACACATCCAATCTAGCCATTCCTTTTCTACATTTTTCTCAATATTTATGGTAACGCTATAAATATACATGGGCATTTATTTTAAAATGCAAAGGTAACAGTTTTTATTGACTGTGAGTCTACTGTTTTTTGTCTCTTTTTAAAGGGGGTAATTCGTTGGTTTGAATAGTTATTTACTGTTTTTATTGAATATCATCACCTCTAATTTTTCTGTATTTTTTTCTGGCTTCTACTAAGAATATACTGGACGGGTAATTAAAGATAATATCTTCAAAATATTTAGCCGCTTCTGTTGGGTTCTCTAGCTTATTCAAATAAATGAGTCCTATGTTGTACACCGCATCGTCTACAAGAATGTCCTCCTTGTTAATTGCTATAAGCTTAGTGTAATAACTAATCGCTTTTTCATAATGCTGATTTTCCACTTCGAACTGTGCTAACTTAAATAGGGTTTCGTCTTCTATAGAATGTCCTTTATGGTCCACTAATAATTGTTTCAGTAAATCTAAAGCTTCCTCTTTTCTGTTTTGAAATTTCAGTAAATCTGCTGTTGCATATATTTTTAATGCGGTATGAATACTGTCTTTTGCCGTGTTGTCTAAAATAAGTAGGTTTAAGTCTAGTGCGTCATTAGAAATCCGTTGTGAGGTAGACTTTTTCAATACTTTTAATTGGGATTGTGCCCATTTAAAGTCTCCTTTATAGTAGGAGGTTCTGGCTATTTTGAAGCGGGCATGCTGTGCCAGAACGTGGTTTTTTAATTTGGATTGGACTTGGGTGTAATAGATAAGAGCTTTGTTGTACTTACCAGTAAACACAAAGATATCTGCCAAACTTAATTTGATGCTCGCTGCTTGGAACTTATTAAGGTGTAAGCTTAGCGCGTGTTGTAAAACGTCCCTTGCTTTTTCGGGCGCGTTTTTTACATAGGTTAAATAGTTAGCATAGGCCATTTGTACATCTAAGGTACTCATGGTTTTTCCATAGCTAGTGAATAGTTCTTGAAATTTTTCTTCGATAATATCCGCGTTCGGGTCTTTGGCAATGGTGATTTGTAATAAAAACAATTTAGCACTTAACTGATCTATGGGAGCGTTGCTATTGTCTAAGATATAGCTAAAACATTGTTTTGCGGCATAATGGTCGCTGGCATTAAAGGCTATTTTTCCCATTTCAAAAATGGGGTTTAAGGAAGTTTTGTTTCTTTTAAATAAGGCCTTTTCTTGTATGAGTGCCTTGCTGTAATCGGTTTGTTGCATAAATAACCAACTCAATAGCTGATTCCATGTGTTTTGTGGATTGCTTTGTGAGCGTAGTAAGACCGACTTTTTAAATAGTAAATTAGCATTGTCTTGCGAATCGTTTGTGATGTATTTACCTAAGTAACTCTTTACTAATTTTATGTTTTTTTTGTTCTTTTCTAGATAATCTAGGTAGGTGTTAAACATCAATTCTAAGTTACCTTTCTCTCCGTAAATCTTTGCGATTTGGATGTTATAGTTCGTTTTTGGATTCTTTTCCATGATTTTTTCATACGCTTTTAAGGCGTAATCTAAGAGGAGGCAATCTTGAAATGTACGCGCAATCATATACCCTTGATTCGGGTTTTTATTGATGGATTCAATTGCTTTGTCATAGTATTCTGCTGCTTTTTCTTGTTGGTGTTGCAGCTGGAAATTATAGCCCAAATGTATTTCTAAATAATGCTTGCTACGCGATGTAAGTATGTTTTTTTCTATGAGGGCTGCAGCCTTATCGTATGCTTCGTTTTGTTGATATGACTGAATGAGGTATTTTAAATAGGTATAATTGTGTTTGTGTTTTTTCAATAGGTTTTCAAAGATGGATGCTGATTTTTCGTATTCACCAGACCGGAAATATTGATAGCCCAATTGCTGCTCTTGTCCAAATAAGACAACAGATTGGATAAGTATAAAAATAAGGACAATTATTTTACGCATTTCTTTTTCTTTAAAACGAATGTACAGAAA
>NVRM01000086.1 GCA_002400885.1 Flavobacteriaceae bacterium | reverse complement strand
CAGCAATGGAGATTTAATATTTGTACCAGCCTTGAATTACAACGGAACGGTTCCTACAATCACCTATACATTAAGTGATGGGAATGGCGGAACAGATACAGCCGATGTTACGATTACAGTGAAAGCGATGAACGATGCTCCAAAAGCGGAGGACGATATTGTAGAAATTCAAGAAGGAGGGGCCATTGTAATAAAAGTAATTGAAAACGATAAAGATCCAAGCGATCCATCAGGGGGAATTGATCCAACATCTGTTACAATTACAAAGCCACCTACTCATGGTATAGTTACAGTAAATCCAAGTACGGGAGAAGTAACTTTCACTCCTGAACCAGGGTACTTTGGGCCGGATGATTTTGAGTATATGGTTTGTGATATAGGAAACCCTTTACCAGCTCTTTGTGATGTTGCAACGGTTACGATTGTCATAAAGTCATTTGAATTGAAAAATGATATTATTAGAATAACTGAAGATGCAACGGGGGTAATAAATGTATTAGAGAATGACAATGACCCCTCGTCAATTATAGATAAAGCATCACTTATAATAACCGAAGATCCTACAAATGGGGTGGTTTCTGTAAATAATGAAACAGGAGAAGTTACCTATACTCCTAATGCTGATTTTAATGGTGAGGATAGCTATGAATATCAAGTGTGTAGTACAACTACTTCTTCTATTTGTAAAACAGCTACGGTTACTATTATAGTTATTGATAAAGTAGATACCAAGGACGATATTGTAGAAACCAAAGAGGATGAAGAACTAGAAATTCTAGTTTTAGAAAATGATGTATTTACAGGAGATATTGTGGTAACAGGCGTATCTAATCCAACCAATGGATCTGTGATACTGACTATTGATGGTGTTGTTATTTATACGCCAAATGAGAACTATAATGGAGAGGATGACATTATTTATACCGTTACCATAGTACATGCTGATGGATCTGAGACAATGGAAACGGCTGTGATTACGATTACCGTAACCCCTGTAAACGATCCTCCTGTTGCTCAAGATGATGAGCAAGTGGTGAAAGATGGAGAAACGGAAGTGGTTATATATATCTTAGAAAACGATTATGATTTGGATGGTGATACCTTATATATAGGAGGGATTACTAGTCCAGCTGACGGAGCTGTAATTCTAAATCAAAATGGAAGTGTAACCTATATTCCAAACATTGCATTTGTAGGAGTGGATAGCTTTGAGTATGAAATATGTGATAGTAGCGGAGATTGCGTGGTAGGTACAGTAACCATCACGGTAGAAGTTAATGATATTGTTACACCCAATGCTTTTTCACCGAATGGAGATGGGAAGAATGATTTCTTTGTCATCAAAGGGTTGGTAGAGAAATATCCAAATTTCAGTATGGAAATATTCAACCGATGGGGGAATGTTGTATATAAGTACGAACACAAAGGAAATGCCCTTGGAACACCTACTTGGTGGAATGGTAAATCTTCTGGTAGGCTTACGTTAAATAGTAATAAAACGCTACCTACAGGGACTTACTACTATGTAATTCAATTTAATGATAACAAAACTCCTGCTTATCAAAACTGGGTGTATTTAATAAAATAAGAGACATTAAAAAAAATGAGAAATATTAAAATTATTTTTGGATTGGCTTTATTGATAAGTCAGTATGCGATAGCACAACAAGATCCTCAATATACGCAGTATACGTTTAATATGAACGTCATAAATCCTGCCTATGCAGGTTCTAAAGGAACTTTGAGTTTCGGTCTGTTAGGCCGTACGCAATGGGTAGGAGTAAAAGGAGCACCTAAGACTATTACAGCATCTATGAATGCTCCATTGGCAAAAAATGTGGGGATAGGACTGTCCGTAATAGCGGATGAAATAGGCCCTGCAAAAGAACAGAGTATCTTTGCCGATTTTTCCTATAGTTTAAAATTGGATGTCGATAAAACGTTGGCCTTTGGGATAAAAGCAGGAATTAGCTTCTTAAATGTAGGGATGTTGGATTATTTAGATGCCACTGAGCAATTAAATGTTCCCGTAAATCAGACCAGCCCTAATTTTGGATTTGGGACATTTTACCATACAGAGCATTTTTACTTTGGGGTGGCCATTCCAAACCTTTTAAAGACTAGATATATTGATATTGATAAAGGAGAACTTAGTACCGCTTCTGAACGCATGCATTATTTTATTACAAGTGGTTATGTAATCGACATGAATGATACATTAAAGTTAAAACCATCGGTATTGGTAAAAGCGGTGGCAGGAGCGCCCTTGTCTATAGATCTCTCTGTAAATGCAATGATAAGTGATGCTATAGAGTTCGGATTAACCTACAGATTGGATGATTCTATAGGAGCTTTGGCAGCCTTTAGTGTCAGTCCAGATATGAGGATTGGGTATGCCTTTGATTATACCACTTCTAATATGGGAGATTATAATTCCGGATCCCATGAAATATTTTTACTCTATGATTTTAGAGGACGCAGCAATGGGAAATCACCTCGATTTTTCTAATTTATTGATATTAAAACAAGCAACATGAAACCATATTTTATTATAGGACTACTACTTACATTTTTTATAACTGTAGGTCAAAACAACCCCAAAATCACTTTAAAAAATAGTAATGGAAATACCAAGAATTCTGATTTTGGAACCTCGTATTTTGGAGATAATCAAATAATATTTGCATCAGCAAAAAAGAGAATTTCTTTAATTGAACGTGTTTGGAGCCCGAATACGCAACCGTTTTTAGATTTGTTTGTTGCAGATTTAGCCCCAGATGGATCTTTTGAAAATATCACTCGGTTTTCAAAGCGTGTAAATTCACGTTACCATGAGGCAGATGTAATGTTTACAAAAGACGGAAAAAAAGTATATTTTACACGTAGTAATTATACCAACGGACATTATGGTAAAGATAGTTTAGGGGTAAACAATTTAAAACTTTACAGTGCTGCTGTTATAAATGGGAAATGGAGAAATATTAAAGAATTACCATTTAATAATGCGGACTACTCAGTGGGGCATCCAGCCTTAAGTGCAGACGGGAAAACCTTGTATTTTGTATCTGATATGCCTGGATCTATTGGGAAAACAGATATTTTTAAAGTAGCTATTCTAGGCGATGACTCTTATGGGGATCCTGAGAATTTAGGAGAAATGGTAAACACAGTAGAAAAAGAGATGTTTCCTTTTGTGAGAGGTAATGAACTTTATTTTGCATCTGAAGGGCATGAAAATAACCTAGGAGGTTTGGATATTTATGTGACAAAAATATATCCAAATTTCATCTTAGAACCTGTGCATTTACAGGCTCCTATTAATACAGATAAAGATGATTTTGCATTGATTTTAAATGCCAATGATACTGATGGGTATTTTTCTTCCAATAGGAAATTAGGTGTTGGAGACGACGATATTTATCATTTTACAAGTAAAGACCCCATCCGTTTTATGTGCAAACAGTTTTTACATGTAACGGTAAAAAATACGGAGTCACTTGAAATCATACAAGATCCGCTAGTACGTTTGTTATCGGAGGATGAAACGCTTCTTACACGTATTAATGTGGAAGATAAAATCAGCTTTGAAAACAGCATTGACTGTGATACTAAATATGTACTAACAGCCGCTAAGGAAGGCTACCATAATGGTCGTGTAGTGTTTAATACAAAAGGGAAAAATGACGATGAAGTAACGATGGTCATATACCTGGATGAAATTAGAGTAGAAATTCCAGCGCCTTTAGTGATCAATATTAACCCTATTTATTTTGATTTTGACAAACATAACATCAGACCGGATGCGGCATTGGAATTAGATAAAGTGGTGGCTGTAATGAAAGAGAATCCAAGTATTATAGTGGAGTCTGGTTCGCATACAGATGCTAGAGGAGGGAATCAGTACAACATTACCTTATCAGCAAGAAGAGCTGCCGAAACTGTCGCGTACATTATTTCTAAAGGGATTGCTCCTGAAAGGATTTCTAGTAAAGGCTTTGGAGAAACTCAATTGACCAATAAATGTAGCAATGGAATTCCTTGTTCTGTGGAAGCACATCAATCTAACAGACGTACAGAGTTTTTGATTGTCAAATAGTGTTAAAGGAATCATCCTTACAGTTTTTTATTAGGTATTGATTTTTGGAAATATAAAGTCAATAAGATTCGTGAATTATTGAAATTGGAAGAAAACAGTAAAACATTGAATTTGTCAAAGTTCTAATCTAGGTCTTTTATTAAAGAAAAAAACAAGGTTAAAAATTACGATCATAGGAGCTGATAAAAAGTAAGTTCTTCAGTGTTATAAATATTTTTAATAGTACAGTTACATAAAAAAAACCTCATTTCGGTTCTTATCCGAATGAGGTTTTTTTTGTTTTTTGACTACTGTTGGTTACATTAGAATTCATATAGGCAGATCATTGACTGAATGTCAATTCTCGAACTCACAAGAGGGTGAAATATTTTAGGATTAGCCTCTTTAAAGTAAAAGAGGAATATTGTATGTTCTAATTTTCCCTGTTTAAAAGGTTTCTTTCTCTCAATTATCTCATTGTTTTAGTCTGTTTTTTTTGAAATAGGGTGATTATTTTTATTTACATTCCTTAAAGGGAGGTGAAAATCAAGAAATTTATTTTTATTTATAATTTTTTGTAAAATCCCTACGTCTTCTGTTTACTTGGTGTTTCGTGTAGTTTAGTGCTGAAAACATGTGGTTTATGTGAATTTTTTTCATTAAAACTTTTAACATTTGTTAATTTTTGTATATTTGCTGATTATTATCATGTTTTATTCTCCTCTTTTTTAAGGTTTAATTGGAAGGAGTTATAATAACCTGATGTTTTATCAAAAAATATGTTTTGTATGAAAAATTATTTGCTCGATGAAGAGAGATGTATGTGGAGTTTTACTTGGTTTATGACCAAGATAATGGGAAGCAAAAAGTACGGTGTTATTTGTACGGTATTATTCTTGTGTATTGCTGAATTTGGACATGCACAAGCAACCTTTACCGTAGGGAATTCTAATGCCGAAATATTAGCAAGGCTTTCTGGGCCAGGTCTTATTTTAAGTAATGCTAATCTAGAATCAGGAAATAGAACTAGCCAAATAGGTTTATTTACGAATGGGATAGCTGGTGCAAATTTAGAATTAGATCAAGGAATTATTTTGAGTACAGGATCTATTATAGAAGCGATGAAGTTTAATGAAAAGATAGTTTCTTCTGAGCGACCTGGTTCGGTTTACAATGATCCTGATATTGTCCTTATTGACCCTACCGCAATAAATGACGTAGTGGTCTTTTCCTTTGATGTTACCTTAAGTTTAAATGTAAATAAGATAACAGTTGATTACCAGTTTGGTTCGGATGAATATCCAGATTATGTTGGGAGTATCTATAATGATGTATTTGGTTTTTTTGTTTCAGGAGGAGATCTTCCAGGGACTTCAAATATAGCGATCGTTCCAGGAACTACAAATCCAGTGGCTGTGAATTCTATAAATGCCGGTTTTTTAGGGGCTCAAGGTCGTAACGGGACGTCTAATACGGATTTATCAAAGTCAGCTTATTATATTAATAATGGACATGACTTAGATGGAAGTACATCCAATACAAATTCAAGAACCCCTACAGTATTTATAGAATACAATGGAATTACAAAAAGAATTGTGGGAGTAATAGCAGGATTAACTCCTGGGCTTACTTATACCTTTAAAATGGCAATTGCAGATACAGGTGATGCTGGCTACGATTCTGCTGTTTTTATCAATCAAATTTCTGCTACAGGACCTATCAATGCAATTGCAGAAACCTTCCCTGTCATCAACGGTGAAGAGGGAGGTAGTACAGCATCTGTATTGGCAAATGATTTGTTGAGTGGAATTGCAGTTGCTTTTTCGGAAATTAATTTGACAGGCGTTTCAGTCCCTACCGGATTGACCTTAAACGCAGATGGTACGATAACGGTAGCTCCAGGTACTACACCAGGCACCTATGAAGTTGAATACAAGATTTGTGAGAAATTAGATTCGAGTAACTGTGATACAGCTATCTCAAAAGTAGTTGTTGTCCCAGTCATTGCCGCAGTTACAGAAACTTTCCCAGCCATTAATGGTAAGGACGGAGGAGATACTACATCGGTTTTAACAAATGATACCTTAAATGGAGCTCCAGTTGTTTTAGCAGAAATCAATTTAACAGGTGTTTCAGTTCCTACTGGATTGACTTTAAATGCAGATGGAACAGTAAGCGTAGCTCCAGGAATGGCAGCAGGTACTTATGAAGTTGAATACAAGATTTGTGAGAAATTAAATCCTACAAACTGCGATACTGTAATTTCTAAAGTAGTGGTTTCAGCGTCAGTAATTGACGCTCAAACCGAAACTTTCCCAGCGATTAATGGTAATGACGGAGGAGATACTACATCGGTTTTAACAAATGATACCTTAAATGGAGCTCCAGTTGTTTTAGCAGAAATCAATTTRACAGGTGTTTCAGTTCCTACTGGATTGACTTTAAATTCAGATGGAACAGTAAGCGTAGCTCCAGGAATGGCAGCAGGTACCTATAATGTTGAATACAAGATTTGTGAGAAATTAAATCCTACAAACTGTGATACTGTAATTTCTAAAGTAGTGGTTTCAGCAGCAGTAATTGCCGCAGTTACTGAAAATATTCCAGCTATTAATGGAGGTATTGGAGGTACATCCACTGTATCGGTATTTACAAATGATATTTTAAACGGAGTTGCTGTTGATGTGTTAGAAATTAATGCAACACATTTGAATATTCCAAGGGGAATTTCACTGAATTCAAATGGAACTATTACGGTGTTAGCAGGAACTTTACCAGGAGATTATAACATCGAATACAGTATTTGTGAGGTGTTGAACCCAACAAATTGTGATACTGTAATTTCTACAATTACTGTTTTAAACACGGCACCCATAGCGGTTGGCGATACTTATTCAGGAAATGAAGATGCAATTAGTATCAAAGGAAATGTTATCACCACAGGAGAAAATCAAGATGTAGATATAGACGGAGATTCGTTATCGGTAGCAACGTATGAGATTGACGGATCCACATATACTATAGGAGCAGTTCACACTATTACAGAGGGAGCCATAAGAATAGATAGTAATGGAGATTTAACCTTTGTGCCAGCATCCAATTACAATGGAACGGTACCTACAATTACTTATACTTTAAGTGATGGTGTTTTAACTGATACTACTGATATTGTAATCACAGTAAATCCAGTTGCAGACAATACAATTGCTGTGGACGATACCGTTTCAGTAGATGAGGATGCTTCTGTAGAGATCAACGTTGTTGCGAACGATACGGATGATGATGGTAACGCTACAGTGAATTCGCCCGTGGATACCTTCACGCAACCAGCAAACGGAACTACGGAGCTTAATGCAAATGGGACTATTAAATACACACCAAATGCAGATTTCAATGGAACAGACACCTTTACGTACATAAATAAGGATGGAGAAACAGCTACGGTAACAGTTACAGTAAATCCAACCAACGATGCTCCTGTAGCAGAAGACGATACCGTAGAAATTCAAGAAGGAGAAGCAATTGTAATAAATGTAATTCAAAATGATGAAGATTCAAACGATCCTTCAGGAGGAATTGATCCTACATCTGTTACCATTATTAGTCAACCAGCAAACGGAACTGTAACGGTAGATGCAACAACAGGAGAAGTTACATATACACCAGATACGGGGTATTATGGTTCAGATACTTTTGAATATTCGGTTTGTGATACAGGAAATCCTTTACCGCCTCTTTGCGACACGGCAACGGTCTCAATAACAATTCAATCATTTGAGTTAATCAACGATAGTATCAACATAACAGAAGATACCACAGGCGTAATTAATGTATTAGCAAACGACGAAGACCCTTCGTTTATTATTGATACTGCATCGCTTGTAATTTTTGAAGAACCTGCAAATGGGGTCGTTTCAGTAAATACTGCCACCGGAGAAATAACCTATACTCCAAATGCAGATTTTAATGGTGTGGATATTTATCAATACCAGGTATGTAGCACATCAACGCCTTCGGTATGTAAAACGGCTATGGTTACTGTTACTGTGATTGATGAGCTTGATACAAAGGAAGATGTTGTAGAGACAAAAGAAGATGAGGTATTAGAAATTCAAGTTTTAGAGAACGATGAATTTACAGGAGGAGTTTTAGTGACAGCAGTGTCTAACCCCGAAAATGGTTCCATAATATTTACCGATGATGGTGTTGTTATTTATACGCCAGATGAAAATTTTAACGGAGAGGAAAAAGTTATTTACACAGTTACTATCGTACATGTCGATGGAACAACTACAGAGGAAACAGGAGAGATAATTATTACGGTACTCCCAGTAAATGATCCGCCAGTAGCCGAAGACGATGAGCAAGTAGTAGGAGATGGAGAGCGCGAAGTAATCATAGAGATTAGAGATAATGATTATGATTTAGACGGAGACAAACTATTTATAGAAGGGATTACCTCTCCTGCAAACGGGGCTGTAATTCTAAACGATGATGGGACTGTTACTTATGTTCCAAATGCTGAGTTTGTAGGTGTAGACAGCTTTGAATATGAAATTTGTGACGGGTCTGGAGATTGTGTGATAGCTTCTGTAAGCATTACTGTGGAGATAAATGATATTGTAACTCCAAACGCATTTTCACCAAATGGAGATGGTCATAACGACCTATTTATCATCAAAGGATTGCTAGAAAAATATCCAAACTTTAAAATGGAAATTTTTAATCGCTGGGGGAATATAGTTTATGATTATACCCATAATGGGAATACAATGGGCACAGCTACTTGGTGGAATGGGAAGTCGTCTGGAAGGATGACCCTGAATAGTGAAAAAGTACTACCAACTGGTACATACTATTATGTAATTCATTTTAACGATCAAAAAAGAGCTCCTTACCAAAATTGGGTGTATTTAATAAAATAAGAGAGAGAGAGAATGAATAAAATTAAAATTATAGGTGCTGTTGTCTTGTTGATAAGTCAATTGTCAATAGCACAGCAGGATCCTCAATATACACAGTATACGTTCAATATGAACGTGATTAATCCAGCATACGCTGGGTCTAAAGGAACGTTGAGCTTTGGGCTATTGGGACGTACACAATGGGTAGGAGTGGAAGGAGCTCCTAGAACAATTACGGCATCTATGAATGCTCCTTTATCTAAAAATGTTGGGATAGGATTGTCGGTAATTGCCGATGAAATTGGTCCTGCAAAAGAACAGAGTATCTTTGCGGATTTTTCTTATAGTTTGAAATTAGACACCGATAAAACCTTGGCCTTTGGAATAAAAGCAGGAATTAGCTTTTTAAATGTGGGCTTGTTGAATTATTTAGATACCAACGAGGATTTGAACGTTCCCATAAATCAGACCAGTCCTAACTTTGGATTTGGGACATTTTACCATACAGCGCATTTTTACTTAGGGGTGGCCATTCCGAACCTTTTAAAGACTAGATATATTGATATTGATAAAGGAGAGCTTAGTACCGCTTCCGAGCGCATGCATTATTTTATTACAAGTGGTTATGTGATCGATATGAACGATACATTAAAACTGAAACCATCGGTATTAATAAAAGCAGTGGCAGGAGCCCCCTTGTCTATAGATATATCTGCAAATGCTATGTTAAGCGATAAAGTAGAGTTTGGATTGACCTACCGTTTGGATGATTCTGTAGGGGCTATGGCAGCATTTAATATTAATCTAGATATGAGAATTGGTTATGCATTTGATTATACCACTTCTAATATGGGAGATTATAATTCGGGATCTCACGAAATATTTCTACTCTATGACCTAAGAGATCGTAGGGATGGAAAATCACCGAGATTCTTTTAATTTATTGATATTTAAACAAACAGCATGAAATCATTTTTATACATAGGGTTTTTACTTACATTTTTTATTACGGTAGGTCAAAATAACACACAGTTAACAGTTACAAATAGTAACGCAAATACCAAGAATTCAGATTTCGGAACCTCGTATTTTGGAGACAATCAAATCATATTTGCATCAGCAAAAAAGAGAATTTCTTTAATTGATCGTGTTTGGAATCCAAACAAGCAACCGTTTTTAGATTTGTTTATTGCAGATGTAGCCTCAGATGGATCTTTTGAAAATATCACCCGGTTTTCAAAGCGTGTAAATTCACGTTACCATGAGGCAGATGTAATGTTTACAAAAGACGGAAAAAAAGTATATTTTACCCGTAGTAATTATACCAACGGACATTATGGTAAAGATAGTTTAGGGATAAACAATCTTAAAATGTACAGCGCGTCTGTTAAACAGGGGGAATGGAAAAATATTCAGGAATTACCTTTTAATAGCGATGCTTATTCCGTAGGACATCCTAGTTTAAGTGATGACGGAAAAACCTTGTATTTTGTTTCGGATATGCCAGGTACGCTGGGTAAGACAGATATATTTAAAGTGGCTATTTTAGAGGGAGATTCTTATGGGACACCTGAAAATTTAGGAGCAATGGTAAACACTGCTGAAAAAGAAATGTTTCCTTTTGTCATAGGAAACGAACTTTATTTTGCTTCTGAAGGACATAAGGATAATCTAGGGGGATTGGATATTTATGTGACAAAAATATTTCCAAATTTCATCTTAGAGCCAGCGCATTTACAAGCGCCTATCAATACAGAAAAAGATGATTTTGCATTGATTTTAAATGCTGATTATTCTTCAGGATATTTTTCTTCTAATAGAGCATTAGGAGTTGGTGATGACGATATCTATCACTTTACAAGCAAGGATCCTATCCGTTTTATCTGTAAACAAGTTTTACATGCAATAGTTAAAGACGCGGAATCAAATGAGGTTTTGAAAGAAGTAGAAGTGCAGTTGCTAAGGGATACTGAAATGCTAATTACACGCCTTAATTTGGATATGGAAATCAGAATTGAAAATGTTATTGATTGCGATAAGGCATATGTATTAACTGCCATAAAGGATGGTTATCAAGATGGGCGTATTGCATTCAATACTAAGGGGATTTATAAGAAAGAAGTTGATGTGGTAATTTATTTGGACAAAATAATTATAGAAGCGCCTTTAGTAATCAATATTAACCCTATTTATTTTGATTTTGACAAACATAATATCAGACCGGATGCGGCCTTGGAATTAGATAAAGTGGTGGCTGTGATGAAAGAGAATCCAAGTATAATAGTGGAATCAGGTTCTCATACAGATGCCAGAGGAAAGGATCAGTATAATATTGAATTATCAGCAAGAAGAGCTGCCGAAACTGTCGCATACATTATTTCTAAAGGGATCGCTCCTGAAAGGATTTCTAGTAAAGGCTATGGAGAAACTCAATTGACCAATAAATGTACCAATGGAATTCCTTGTTCTGTGGAAGAACATCAATCTAACAGACGTACAGAGTTTGTAATTAGAAATTAATTACAGCTGTGATTTGATAAAAACTACAGGAATTTCAAGAATTATTCTCGAAATTTATAAAAAAAGCGTCTTTGCTAGTTAAAGGCGCTTTTTTTATGCAATAACAAATAATTTATGCAATAAAAAATGTAATTTCGCAAATCAATTGAATTTAGGAATAATGAGCGTAAAATTTAGAG
>NVRM01000002.1 GCA_002400885.1 Flavobacteriaceae bacterium | reverse complement strand
TCGGCAGGGTCTGCTTTTTTTAATTCGTACTGTAAATCACTTAATATACTCATTAGTTAAACTGTTTAAATTGATTTTGTTTCCAATACCATGCAATGATAAATCCAATGATAGCACCTCCAATATGGGCAAAATGTGCAACGTTTCCAACAGAGTACTTGGTCACACCGAAAAATAAATCACCTGCAATCATTAAAGGTATAAAATATTTTGCAGCTATAGGGAACGGGAAAAACATTAAAGCTAGTTTTGCATTGGGATAGGCAATTCCATAAGCTACAAGTATTCCATAGATTGCTCCAGATGCTCCTACGGCTCTTGTATTAAAGTTATTGTACGCAGTAGAAGAGTCGTTTATGATTTGAATAGTTATTTGTTCTATATTTGGATTATATTGAGTTATCTGTAAAATAGACTGAACAAAGCCTTCATTACTTTTGGGAAGTGGAAGGTTAAATATTTGGCTAATTTCATTACTCGAAAGTCCAAATTTAATCAAATTGTCAAAAGCAGCATTAAACTGGTAATAATTAACAGCGGTGTAAATTAAGCCTGCACCTAAGCCTGCTGAAAAGTAAAAGAAAATAAATTTAGATTTTCCCCACATCCGTTCTAAGGGGGTTCCGAAAGCCCACAAACCATACATATTGAACATAATATGCATAAATGATTGCTGGCTATGCATAAACATATGCGTTAAGAATTGCCAGAATCCAAATTCCTCGCTCTCCGGAAAGTGCAAGGCAAATAAATTTTGCAAATCAAAATCTAAGAATTGGGGGGCTAAGTATAAAATTACATTTATTATAATTAAATGCTTAATTACATCGGTGACTCTACTCATGAATTAAATTTTTTGTCAATTTCATCAATGCCCATGGTGATAAATGTAGTTTTTCCATAGGGAGATGTATTGGGGTCTTTACAAGAAAACAGCTTGTTTACGATTTCCTCTTGTTCTTTGATGTTCAATGTTGTACCTGTTTTTATGGACATACTTTTGGCCATACTCTTGGCTAAAATATCCACTTGACTAAAACTAGTGTCCGGTATTTCGTTTTTAACATCTTCTATAAGTTGCTCCAAAATAATACTCACTTGACTTTCCGAAATGGTTGTAGGAATTCCTTTGACCACTACCGTTTCGTCCGAAATAGTTTCAAAACCAAAGCCAGTACTTTCTAAATCTCCTTTCATCTCTTGAATCAAGGCAATATCACTTGGGATAAAAGATAGACTTAAAGGAAATAATAATTGTTGGCTCATCGCTTCCTTTATCGTGCTATTTATCAGGTATTCTTCATATAGAATACGTTGATGTGCTAAATGCTGATGGATCACTACCAAGCCCGATTTTATATTACTTATAATATATTTATTATGTAATTGATATGTTTTCCCACTAGAAGTATCTTCCTGTAATAGTGAAATCTGTTCTTCAGTTTTTTCAGAAATGATAGACAGAATTTCCGTAGAAGACGATTCAAACTCCGTGCTACTAGGCTCTAAATCTACATATAAGCTTTCCCATTTCTGAGTAGGTTTAGCCGGGGGAATCCTTTTTGTATAACTAGTAGGAGGGTCCGACTTAAATGGATTAAAAGAGGGGTCTACGGTAATAATAGGTGTTTTAGGAGTGCTAGAACCTGTAAGAGTATACGGAGGATCCATACTTGAATCCTTGTTGAAATCTAATACGGGAGCGACATTAAACTGCCCTAAACCATGTTTAATCGTAGCACGTAAAATAGCGTACAACGCTTTTTCATTATCAAATTTTATTTCCGTTTTTGTAGGATGAATATTGATGTCAATAGATCCTGGAGGTACGGTTAAATATAAAAAATAAGTAGGGAAATAACCAGGAGATAATAATTCGTCAAATGCACTGGTCACTGCATGGTTTAAATAAGCACTTTTTATAAACCTGCTATTTACAAAGAAGAATTGCTCTCCTCTTTTTTTCTTTGCAAACTCTGGTTTTGCTACAAATCCCTGTATGGTTACGATATCGGTTTCTTCATTGATAGGAACCAATTTTTCATTGGTTCTTTTTCCAAATAAAGAGACAATACGCTGTCTTAAATTCGATATCTTTAAGTTGTAAAGTTCATTTTCGTTATGATACATAGAGAACCCAATGTTTGGGTGTGCCAATGCTACACGTTGAAATTCATCTAGAATATGACGTGTTTCTATGCTGGTAGATTTTAAAAAGTTTCTACGTGCAGGAATGTTGTAAAACAAGTTTTTTACAGAAATAGAAGTTCCGGTAGGGGTCGTTACGACTTCTTGTTCGGTTACTTTACTTCCTTCTATTTTAAGTAGGGTACCTATTTCTTGGTCCTCTTGTTTTGTTTTCATTTCCACATGCGCTATGGCAGCAATGGATGCCAAGGCTTCTCCTCTAAAACCTTTGGTTTCAAGTAAAAACAAATCCTCTGCTTTGGAAATTTTTGAAGTTGCATGGCGCTCAAAACTCAAACGGGCATCAGTGGCACTCATGCCTTTCCCGTTATCAATTACTTGAATCAGGGTTTTCCCTGCTTCTTTTATAATTAATTTAATATGAGTTGCATCGGCATCAATAGAATTTTCTAATAATTCCTTGGCTACAGATGCTGGACGTTGCACCACTTCGCCAGCAGCGATTTGGTTGGCTACGTGATCGGGTAATAACTGAATAATGTCAGACATTAGAATAAGGTATGAATATCTAAAATATAAGCTGAAATCCCTACAAGGATGGCTATAATAATTGCTAAACGAAGGTTGGTACCATCTACACCTGCTTTTTTTGTGGCTTTTACCCAGTCACTTCTCAGGTTGTTTTTTACCAATGAAATTTCATATTCTTCATCGGTTAAATGACCATCTTTGTTGTATTTTTTTTCTAAATCGTTGATACGTTCTTTCCTCGCATCATAATAGCGTGGCTTGTAGTCAAAAACGTAATGACTTCGTGACTTAAACATATTTCCAATCATAATTAGTTGTTGTAAGTTCTAATTTTTCTCTAATCATCAAAAATACGTTATTTGAGTCGGTTGTTCAAATTTTGTGAATAAGATTGCGTTAAAACTATATTAAGATTTAGTATTTATGGAAGAAACTCCTTTTAAAAGGTTTATAAAAAGAGGAGGGATGTAGTTTTTCACAAAAAAAAGAGTAATACCTCAGTATTACTCTTTTTAGGAAAGACGTTAAATGTCTTATAAGTTTTTTAGAACGGCCATTTTAATAGCTGCAACGGCACACTCTGTACCCTTGTTTCCGTGTATTCCTCCAGATCTATCTAATGATTGTTGTTTGGTGTTATCTGTTAACACACAAAATACAATCGGAATGTCTTGTTGTACATTCAAATCTTTGATTCCTTGGGTGACACCTTCACAGACAAAGTCAAAATGTTTGGTTTCTCCTTGGATTACATTTCCTATGGCAATGATAGCATCCAGTTCTGGATGTTTTTGAGCCATTTTTTTACAGCCGTAAATCAGTTCAAAACTTCCTGGAACGTTCCAGTGGATGATATTTTCTTCCTTAGCTTCGTGGGCTAAGAATGTTGCAATAGCACCTTTTGCAAGGTTTTCTGTGATTTCCGGGTTCCATTCAGAAACAACAATCCCAAACCGAAATTGTTTCGCGCTTGGGATTGTTGTTTTATCGTATGATGATAAGTTAGTTGTTGCCATTTATTTTGTAGCGTAAGTTGCTTTACTAATAAATACTTCAATATTTCTTCCTTCTTGAGAAGTAGGATAGTCTTTTTTAATTTCTTTAAATAAAGACAATGCTTTGTCGAATTTACCTAATTCCATTGCAGTGCTTCCAGCTTTGAACAAAAATAATGGAGTAGAAAAACCATTTGTTTGTAGGTTGGCTGCTTGGATGTAGAAATCTAAGGCATCTTCTGGTTGGTCGATATCAGCAAAAGCATCACCGATAGCTCCTTTTGCAGTAGGTCCTAATAAAGCATCGTTTGAACTGAATTTTTCCAAGTGTGTAATCGCCTCTTTGTATTGTTTCATTCTTAAGTAAGACATACCTGCATAATAATGTGCTAAGTTTCCTGCTTTAGTTCCACTGAATTTATCAGCAACATCTATAAAACCGTATTTACCTTCAGCTCCATTCAATCCTAAATTGAAGAGTGAGTCTACAGCTACTGAACTGTTAATTGCTTGCTCAAAATATACCTTAGGAAAAGCCAATTCGTTTGCAGCTTCCTTTTCTTGTGGTTCAGCTACATATTTTTGATATGCCATTAATCCTAATATAACGATTACGATAAGTGCAATAACTCCAAAAATTGCTTTTTGGTTTTTAATCACCCATTGCTCAGATTTTGAAGCCGTTTCGTCTAATGTATTAAATACTTCAGCCGTAGTTGATTCCTCTGTAACTGCAGAAGTTTGCGCTTTTTTAGTTCTAATTTTAGTACCAGTTTTTTTGTACGTTGCCATTATTTTTATATAATTTGAAGAGCAAAAGTAGGGTATTTTATTGAAAACTAAAAATGCAAATAGGTCTAAATATCAAATAAAAGTAATAATTTTATCCCCTCATATATTTTTCATGCATTTAAAAAAAATAAGCCTTCTTAACTTCAAAAATTTCGAAACTCAGAATTTTGAATTTGACAGTAAAATTAATTGTTTTGTTGGTAATAACGGGGTTGGGAAAACCAATGTCTTAGACGCTATTTTCTTTTTGTCTTTTGCTAAGAGTTATTTCAATACTGTTGCAAGTCAGAATATTAGGCATGGCGAGGAGTATTTTATGATAGACGGAGAATATCAAGTAAATAATCGTTCAGAAAATGTCGTCTGTAGTTTTAAAAAGGGGCATAAGAAGATTGTGAAAAGAAATGGGAAAATCTACGAGCGGTTTTCGGACCATATCGGTGCGTTTCCGTTGGTTATTATTTCTCCTGCCGACAGGGATCTGATTGTAGAAGGAAGTGATATTCGTCGTAAATTCATGGATTCTGTGATTTCGCAATCCGATTCCTTATATTTAAAAACACTGATCAGTTATTCAAAAGTCGTTGCTCAGAGAAATGCATTGTTAAAATACTTTGCTTCCAATAGAACGTTTGACCTTGTTAATTTAACGGTTTACAATGAGCAGTTAAAAATGTATGGTGAAAAGATAAATAAAGGAAGGACTGCTTTTTTGGAGATTTTTATACCTATTTTTTTAGAGCGATATCAATCCATATCGGGAGGGAAAGAGCAAGTAGGTTTGCGATATAAATCGCAATTGCATGACGGTGATTTATTGGATCTTTTGGACGCAAGTTTAGAGAAGGACCGATTGTTGCAGTACACAAGTGTGGGTGTGCATAAAGATGATTTGATTTTTGAAATAGATGGTTATCCTGTGAAGAAATTTGGTTCTCAAGGACAGCAAAAATCATTTTTGATCGCCTTGAAGTTGGCGCAGTTTGATTTTATTAAAAAGCAATCCAATGTAAAACCTATCCTATTATTAGATGATATTTTTGATAAATTGGATGATTTAAGGGTGCAACAGATTATAGAATTGGTAAATCACGATCATTTTGGTCAGTTATTTATTAGTGATACACATGCAGAAAGAACAGAGGAGGTCGTAAAAAAGACCAATCAAACCTATAAAATATTTAAATTATAAAACAAAGGATGGCAAAAAGGAACAAAGGTATTTTTTCTATGAAGGATATTTTGGCGCAGGTTATAAAAGAGAATAACTTGACTAAGGGGATGCAAATAATCACCGTACAGGAAGCTTGGGGAGAAATGATGGGCCCTGGTGTGGCTACCTATACAGAAAGTGTTACGATTCAGGGAAAAACACTGATTGTAAAGCTGAGCTCTTCTGCCTTGAGGTCTGAATTGAGTTATGGGAAATCCAATATCATAATGATGATGAATGAGGCCTTGGGTGAAACGGTAATTTCTAGAGTTATTCTTGGTTAGTCTAATAGATTGGATCATAAGAAACAAAAAATTCCGTTGATTGACTCAACGGATTTTTTTTGTTATATATAGTAATTGTTACTAAAATATCTCTCTTCCAGAAAAATGAAAAGCGCTTTCAATCGCTGCGTTTTCATCGCTGTCAGATCCGTGTACTGCATTTTCTCCCATTGAGGTCGCAAACATTTTACGGATGGTTCCTTCTGCTGCATCTGCAGGGTTGGTTGCTCCAATTAATACTCGGAAGTCCTCTACTGCATTTTCTTTTTCTAGAATAGCAGCTACAATAGGTCCAGAAGTCATAAACTCAACTAATTCTCCAAAAAATGGGCGTTCGTTATGAACTGCGTAAAATGCCGATGCATCTGCGACAGTCATTTGCGTTTTTTTAAGGGCTACAATTCTAAATCCAGCAGCATTAATTTTGTCTAAAATAGCACCGATATGTCCGTTTTTTACGGCATCAGGCTTAAGCATTGTAAAAGTTCTATTTGTTGTCATTTGTAATGTTTTCAATGTTTAAAATCGTGCAAATATATAAATTTCTTTATAATTGAGAATACGTTTGAATTTTATTATAAGGTTAAGCTCTTGTCTACTTTTGTTTTTATGAGTGGGGTTAAGGCGTGTAAACTTGCTTATAACTGGATAATAACTGATTGTTTTCTCCTCTAATTTCAAATTTCACACGGTGTTGTTCAAAGTTAAATTTAAGAAGCCCGAAACTTTTGACCGAAATTACAGGCCCGATTCTATACTTGTTCTCTTCTCCTTTAAAGCTTTCGTAGGAGTGGGTGAGTCCACTGGACGTAAAATCGATAAGAGGAAAACCGTACTCTCCAATTTCCTTTTTAGAAAACTCAGAAATATGGCGATCCCCACTAAGTATGATGGTGTTTTTAGCGGATGATTTTAAAATCAAATTTTCCATTTTGTCTGCTTCGTGTGGCATGGTTCCCCAACGTTCAAACCCATGTTCGGAGGATAAAAACTGAATACTGCTTACAATGATATTAAAAGAGACTTTAGGATTACTTAATCTTGCCTCTAGCCATTTCCACTGCTCAGCTCCTAAGATACTGCCGCTTTTGTCTGTAGTAGCTAGGTAGCGTTTTTTTCCAGTGGGGTCTTTTGTGAGTTTAGTCCTAAAATACCGAGTGTCTAGAATAATTATCTGGATCATAGTACGACCTATTTGATATGTTTTTGCATGGTAAACTCCGGGCCTAAATCTTCGTGGGTCCTGTGGGGATACATCTAAAAAATCCAATAATATTTGCTGTACTTTATCTTTTTGTTTATACGTAATACCGCCATCATTTAATCCGTAATCATGGTCGTCCCAAGTCCCTAAAACCGGGGTGTTTTCTCTAAATTTTCTATACTGTTCGTTGTTTTTTAAAAGGCTGTAGCTTTGTTGCATTAGCTCCATGTCTTCCGTGTCAGAATAAACAATGTCACCTCCCCAGACCCAAACATCAGGTTTGTTTCTTGTGATTTCTGGCCATAAAGTATTGGGAAGCGATTGGTTATTACAAGAACCAAAGGCAAGTGTAAAGTCTGATTGAAAATAATTATCGCTTTTCTCAATGCGTATTGATTTCTTCTGATGGCAGCTACTTAAAAATAGTAAAAGTAAAAGACTTAGGGCTAATTGTTTCATCATAAAATTATATTGACCAATGTTCAGACAAATATACGGGCTATTTTCACAAAATTTAGCTATAATTTGTATATTCGCATCCATATGACAACAAACGAAATTAAAGAAATAAAACAATTACTTTCAAGTCCTAAAAACTTGGTAATTGTACCTCATAGAAATCCGGATGGTGATGCTGTTGGTTCAAGTTTAGGCTTGTTACATTTTCTACAGAAAATGGATCATAAAGTTACAGTAGTGGCTCCGAATGATTTTCCAGACTTTTTAAAGTGGATGCCTCAGACGAATAAAGTATTAAAATACGATGTTCAAAACAGGCAATCTAAAAGAGCAATAGATGAAGCGGATTTTATCTTTTTATTAGATTTTAATGCATTGCACAGAACGGGAAGTGATATGCAATCGTATTTAGAAAAATACAAAGGTGATTTTATTATGATAGATCATCATCAACAACCAGACGCCATTGCTAGATTTACCTATTCAGATACCTCTATTTGTTCTACCTGTCAAATGGTATATCATTTTATAGAAAAATTAGAGATGGTGGATCTTGTAGATGCAGCTATTGCGAGTTGTTTGTACGCTGGAATAATGACAGATACGGGTTCGTTCCGATTTGCCTCTACGACAAGTACTACCCACAGAATTATTGCTGATTTAATTGATAAAGGTGCAGAAAACGCCAAGATTCACAATCAGGTATATGATACTAATTCTATTGGTCGCTTGCACTTATTAGGTGTTGCTATGAATAATTTAGTGGTAATTCCGGAATACAATGCTGCATATATCACCATGACCCGCAAGGAGTTAGATGCACATGATTTTCAGAAAGGAGATACAGAAGGAGTTGTTAATTATGCATTGTCTGTTAAAGGAATTGTATTGGCAGCTATTTTTATAGAAGACCCAGATCAAGGAATTATCAAAATTTCTTTAAGATCTAAAGGATCTTTTTCTGTAAATAAATTTGCCCGTAATCACTTTGATGGAGGAGGGCATGATAATGCCTCTGGAGGAAGAACGGAACTAAGTATTGAAGAAACTGTAGAAAAATTTGTAAGTTTATTGCCTCAATACAAAGACGATTTATCTGTTTCTTATGAAAACTAAACTATTTTTAATTGCAGGTGTTATGCTGACTGCTATGGCATGTAGTGGTCCAACAGCAAGAAAACCCATTAGTAATAAAACAAATGTGTTTTTAAAAGAATCTGTTCAATTAAATAGGAGTTTGAATAACCATGAAGCGTTGTTAATCCAACATTTCATAGCCAATGATACGGTACATGTGTACAAAGAATCATCTTTAGGGTTTTGGATGTCTATTCTCAAATCAAATGAATCAGATGTATATCCGATCACCAATGATCGGGTCAGCTATACCTACGAAGTGTATAATCTTAAGAACGAGTTATTGTATCCCAAAGATAGTTTAGCTATAGAAATTGTTAAGATAGACAAGCAGGAATTAGAAATTGAGGGAGTACAAGAAGGTTTAAAATTAATGAAAGAAGGCGAGAATGCTGTCTTTTTATTTCCATCGTTTAAAGCTTATGGCTTAGTAGGGGATGGGAAGAAAATTGGGGTAAATGAGCCGATTAAAGTAATAGTAGAATTAATAAAAATACAAAAAGAAGAACAATGAAAAAATTACTTGTAGCCGTGATGGCAGTAGCAACGTTAGCATCATGTAACAATGGTATTAAAAAAGTATCAAGCTTAAACTCTGAATTAGATTCTGTAAGTTATAGTTTGGGTGTAGATATGGCAAACAAATTGAAAAATGGTTTTCCAGAAGTGAGTAAAGATTTATTGGTTCAAGGGTATGTGGATGCAATGGATTCTGTAAGTTTATTAGTTCCTAGAAATGGGATTGACAAACAATTAAGTGCTTATTTTTCTAAAACACAACAACGCAGACAAGAAAAAGCTGCGATTGCAAAATACGGGGATATTAAAGAGCAAGGGGTCAAGTTTTTAGAAGAAAACAAATCAAAAGAAGGTGTTGTTACTACCGACAGTGGATTGCAATATATCGTATTAAAAGAAGGTACAGGAGAAACTCCAGAAGGACCTACTGCAAATGTTGAAGTTCATTACCATGGGACTACGCCAGACGGAACTGTATTTGATAGCTCTGTAGATCGTAAAAAATCTATTAGCTTTGCATTAAACCGTGTGATTAAAGGATGGACAGAAGGTGTTCAATTAATGAAAGAAGGAGCAAAATATAAATTTTTCATCCCTCAGGAATTGGCTTATGGAGCAAATGCACCTCAAGGTGGTTCAGGACCAATCAAACCATTTATGCCTCTAATTTTTGAAGTTGAATTGATCAAAATCAATAAATAGATGAACACCTTAAAAAGTGTTGCAATCGTTGCGTTACTTGTTCTTGCTTCATGCAAAACAGCTAAATACGCGGATTTGGAAGAAGGTTTATATGCCGATGTCCAGACGAATAAGGGAGATATTTTACTGTCATTGGAGTTTGAAAAAACTCCAATGACAGTTGCTAATTTTGTTTCGCTTGCTGAAGGAACAAACACCAAAGTGCAAGAAGAATTTAAAGGGAAGCATTTTTATGATGGTCTCAAGTTTCACCGTGTAATTAATGACTTTATGGTGCAAGGTGGGGATCCAACAGGAACAGGTTCAAGTGGGCCTGGTTATAAATTTCCTGATGAATTTCCGAAAGATGCAGAAGGGAAATTGTTGTTGAGTCACAAGAATCCTGGTGTATTGTCAATGGCAAATTCAGGTCCAGGAACCAATGGAAGTCAGTTTTTTATCACCCATAAAAACACGAGTTGGTTGGATGGTAAGCATACTGTTTTTGGAAATGTAATTATTGGACAAAATGTTGTGGATTCTCTTGTTAAAGATGATTATATCAATAAAATCGATGTTATCAGAGTTGGGAAACTTGCCAAAAAATTTAATGCTGCAAAAGTATTTGAAAGTAAAGTAGACGACGCTTTTCAAGCAGATAAAAATCAAGAAGACCTTTTAGATAAAGTGGCATCGACTACCAAGGCAGAAATGCTTCAATATGAAAAGAAAGCCAAAGAATTAAAATCGGGTTTAAAATATTACGTTTTAACTTCAAAAGAGGGTGCTAGACCCAAAAGAGGTACTAAAATTTGGGTAAACTATGCCGGTTATTTTAGTGATGGACGTTTATTTGATACCAGTTATAAGGAGATTGCTGAAAAATACGGAGTGTATGATGCAAAACGTGATCGCCAAAATGGATACGCTGCTTTTGAATCTGTTTATAGTGATGAAGCGCGTTTAATTCCTGGATTTAAAGAAGGTTTACAGCAATTGAAATATGGAGAAAAAGCCATGGTTTTTATTCCTTCTCATTTAGGATATGGAGCCCAGGGCGCTGGTAGTGTTATTCCTCCAGATACAAACTTAGTTTTTGTAGTAGAAATATTAGAAAAAAATAAATAGGTGTTAGATTCAATATTAGAAAATGATATCGCACTTTTTTTATACCTAAATAATTTAGGAACGGTGCAATGGGATGGTTTTTGGTTACTTATGACCAATAAGTTTACTGCGATCCCATTGTATATCGTACTGTTGTTTGTAACCTATAAAAGCATAGGTCTGAAAAAAACAGTGGTGGCGGTTGTTTTTATCTTGTTATTAATAGCATTGTCAGATCAAACATCACAGCTATTTAAATATGGATTAAGACGTTTGAGACCATGCCATGACGGGGATTTGATGGATTTAACTCGTTTAGTGAAATCTAGCTGTGGAGGGAAATATTCTTTCTTTTCTGCCCATGCGGCAAATTCGGCTGCAGTGGCTGTATATTTTGGCTTGTTGCTTAGGAATTATTATAAGCATGTATTTACAGGCTTGTTAATTTGGGCACTCATTGTTGCTTATAGTCGTATTTATATCGGGGTGCATTTTCCTGCAGATATCTTATTTGGTTTTTTTGTAGGGAGTACTTATGGAATTCTATTTTATAATATGGCGAAGTTTGTATTCAAAAAATACAATAAGCAATTAAGTTAATTCAAGATTAAGCCGTGTTTACGCTAGCTTAGAAACATAAAAAAGACGATTGAAACAAGGTAGTTTCAATCGTCTTTTTTTATAGGGTGATTTGCTTATTTTTTATAGACTACTGCTATATTGTATGGATTGTATACAATTAAGAAGAAAATCATTCCAAATCCTAATTCGTATAATTCCCATTTCCTACTAGAAGGCATGATTGCAATAATAGCCGTTAGACTAAGGAATGCAATAACTTGACTCCAAGTAGCTACTGGTACAGAAAACTGATTGACAAAGTTACGTACCCATTCACTTTTTCTGTATAAAATTGGTAATATGAGTAAGTAAATAACCAATATTAAGGTTAAAATCTGGCTAAATACAATCTTGTTTACTTTCTTTCCGTTTACCACCATATTGTGAAAGTTGGTTTCTCCTTGGTCATTGTTTTCTAAGAAATACTCCGAAGATTCAACATTGAAAATACGTTGCCCCCATGAAATTTCTTCACCAGCTCCAAAAACAAATACAAGTATAAGTACGATCATTCCAAATTTCCATAAACCTTTTTTTGAAGACCATAATTTGAATAAACGGATACTTGTAAGTACACTAATAGCAAATAAAACTACTGCTGTAGCTGATTCTGCTAAGCCGTCTTCAGCAGCATATACACCATTAAAATAGCTGTCGTCTGTAAAGGAAAAATAAGCGCCAACTCCTAAGATAATGGCTAGGATGGTGTAACTTATTGTTTCCAATTTTGTAATTGGGATGTGTTTCATGATATTTAATTTGTGGCAAAAATACAATTATTTTGAAAGAATAAAATAATGGATTATGAGTCTAGGGTTTTGTTTTGTGTTAAAGTTATGATTGTAGCTCGTTATTTTTTTAGCCTTATAGCCTTTTGGAAGGTTTTCTTTAAAATCGGATAAGTCTTCCTCATTTACAATAAGCCCAAATTCGTTTTCTGTGACCCGGTTTAGTTTGCGGTCTAGGTCTTTTATGATATCCCCATAAGTCCAGATAAATTCTGGGCTTAATTCAAAATAACTATAGGTAGTAATGGCTAAATTTTCTTCCAATTTTGTGAGCTCACTAATGGAGGTAAACTGAGGGTTTTTATAAATAGATACAGAAAATGGAGGGCCAAAAAATAAAGCACTTATCATAAATAGTACGGTAGAGTAAAAAACATGCAAGACCTGTTTGTTTTTTAAATAGTAGAATATAAGTACGCTTAAGCTGAAAAGGATCAAGGCTAAAACAATCCCCGCAGCGATATTTCCATCAGGGTTGCCCTGTAGGATGTAGTAGAGTGCAATAGGGAATAATAAGCCAATTACTGCAACGATCCCAAAACCTATATACACGATTGTTTTTTCCCATGATCTATCTATGGACTTAAAGTTTCCTATTAAGTAATGAATATAAAATCCAGTATTTAGGGCTAATGGTATAAGTACAGGCATTAAATACCGAGATTTCTTTTCAGGAATACAGGATAATAAAATCACGGCTATTAGGGTCCATAAAAAAGTAAACTTGTAAGCTTGTTTAAAGCGTGTTTTTTTTGCAATATATGGATAAAACAAGCCAATCAATGCGGGAAGGGTCCAGATACCAGATTGTATAAAAAAGCTCCAGTAATAATAAAAAGGTCGGGTATTATAATGCGCCCAATTGTTAATTTCCTCTTTCGCAATAGAAGAAAAATCTAAGGGATTTTCGAATCTAATATATACAAACCAACTGAGTCCTATTACTAAGGAGATACTTAGGGTGAAAAGTAGCGGAATGGTGTTTTTTTTGAGACCGCCAAATTTAAATGTGATGCCATAACTTATTAAAAACGGAATGAGTACGGCAAATATGGATACAGGCCCTTTACTAAGGATGGAACAAGCAAGAAAAAAACCAACAAGTATTCCGTGTTTGATTAGGGGGGATTTAGATTGGAAAATTTGTATCAAATAATAAATGGCAATAAGGGTAAATGCATGTGCGTAAATGTCCCATGGAGCTTCGTTTGTAATCGCAAAGATGTAAAAGGACGTGACGGTGATAAGGGCATTGATAAAACTCAACTGCTTACTTAGGTTTATTTTAAGTGAAATTAAATATGCAAAAACACCGGTTATATATACCATCATAGCCGTAGGGAAGCGAAGTGTCCATAAGCTTTTTGACTGAAAAATAATGGTAGATAAGGCTGTTATCCATGTGGGTAATGGAGGTTTTTCGTAGCGGGGCTGACCATTCATTGTGGTTGATAACCAATGGTTTTCTTGCACCATTTCACGCATAGTAATAAAATTACGCGCTTCCATAATCGTAATATTAGGAAGGTCTAAATGTACCAGCAGCATGAAAATCACAACAATTAGAAGGCTGAATAAGGGTTTTTTTTCAAGGATTGAAATCATGATTGTTTCTTTAAAATCACTAGGTTTCTACTGTAAATGAAGATGCCCATAATATGACCTATAAATAAGACGGGATCCTTTCGGATAATGGCATAAATTAATATCATGGAGGATCCGATAAGACTTAGTATCCAAAAGCCAAGAGGCAAAGAGGATTCTTTCTTTTTTTCAGAATATAACCATTGATAAATAAATCTAAAGGTAAAAATTAATTGAGCAATGATACCCCATATAAGTAGTGGGGAAGGAATGTCCTGATTTAAAAACAGCAAGTCAAAATTATAAGATGTTTCCCTGTAAAAAAAGAAATAGACACTCAGAATTAAAGGAAAAAACAATATAAATAGCTGGATTGCTTTAGGGGTCTTTTGCCATTCTTTTTGTAGATGTAAATTTCGTATGTATATAAAATAGGTGATTATTTGTCCCAACATGATAGAAAAATCATTGCGTAAAAAACCATAGATAAACAATAAAAAAGAAGCGATTAAACTCAATTTCCAAAAGAGAGCGTTTGTAGATACTTTTTTGTGTTTTTCAGAAGATACCCATTGCACGATTAATCTAGTAGAAAAGAGTAGTTGTGCTAAAAAACCAATGCAATAAATAATGGAACTATTCATTACTTGTCGTTTCTAGCGTGTAGTTAATGTACTTTTTCTTCATCCATAAATAGGCGAAACAGTCTGTCAATGGTCCTGCTAACCTGTTCCAAACTCCATATTTTGCCTCTCCTGCAATACGCGGAAAATGCTGAACAGTAACTTGTTTTATTTGGCCGTTTTGCAATAAAATCATAGCGGGTAAAAAACGATGCAGTCCCTTAAACATAGGGATGTTTTTTGCAGACGCTGTTTTAATCACTTTTAAAGGACAGCCCGTGTCTTCCATGCCGTCATGGGTGAAAACTTTTCTAATGTTATTGGCGATGAGGGATGATGTTTTTTTGATGAGTGTATCTTTTCGGTTGCGTCGAACACCGGTGATCAGATCATAATCGGATGCATGCTCCAATAAAAGATTAAAGTCGGAAGGACTTGTTTGTAAATCGGAATCAATATAACCTAGGAATTCCGTCTTACACTGATGGAAACCTGCTGACAATGCAGTGCTCAAACCATAATTTTTATCAAAAGATACGTATTGGAAATCACTGTTTCTTTTACAGATTTCAACAATCATTTTTAAGCTGCCGTCATTACTGCCATCATTGATAAATAAAACCGTCGTTTTTTTAATTGCCACTTTTATAAATGCAAGCATTTCCTGCTCTACGCGTAGTAAATTGTCCACTTCGTTGTAGACGGGGATGATCACAGTAAATTGGTATGGCTTCAGCAAAGTGTCTTATTTTTTAGGGTTTTTTGATTGAAATTCTAATCAAACGATAAAATTACTAATCTTTTTTATAAACCGTGGTAACTATTACAGAAATTAATAAAATTGTTTGTTTAAAACTAGAACTAATATTTTTTTCAGTGCAGCAATAAATTGTATCTTTACCACTTATTTATTGCAATAATTTTATGGAATTATATAAGGAACAACAGCTTAAGATATATAACTCACTTTCTAAAAAGAAAGAAGAGTTTACGCCAATTGTAGAAGGAAATGTGGGAATGTATGTCTGTGGACCAACGGTTTATAGTAATGTGCATTTGGGAAATGTACGTACGTTTATGTCGTTTGATTTAGTATTTAGATATCTAAAACATTTAGGATTTAAGGTGCGTTATGTTCGAAACATTACTGATGCAGGGCATTTAGAAAACGATGCCGATGAAGGAGAAGATAGAATTGCTAAAAAAGCACGCCTAGAACAGATCGAACCGATGGAAGTGGTTCAGCGATATACGGTGGATTTTCATACAACTTTACAGAAGTTTAATAACATTCCTCCAAGTATAGAGCCTACTGCAACAGGGCATATTGTCGAACAAATCGAAATTATAAAAGAGATTATAGATAAAGGGATGGCCTATGAAATAAATGGATCTGTTTATTTTGATGTCATAAAATACAATGAAACCGAACATTACGGGATTCTCTCAGGAAGAAACATAGAAGACTCCATTCATAACACACGTGCATTGGACGGACAGTCCGAGAAAAAGAATCCACAAGATTTTGCACTTTGGAAAAAAGCAGACAAGCATCATATTATGCGTTGGCCATCTCCATGGAGTGATGGATTTCCAGGATGGCATTTAGAATGTTCGGCGATGAGTACAAAATATTTAGGAAAACAATTTGATATTCACGGAGGAGGAATGGATTTAAAATTCCCACATCATGAATGTGAAATTGCTCAGTCTAAAACCACGAATGGTGTACACCCCGTAAATTATTGGATGCATGCGAATATGCTGACATTAAATGGTCAGAAAATGGCGAAGTCTACTGGGAACAACATACTTCCTGAGGAAATATTTTCTGGAGATAATACCATTTTAAGTAAGCCTTTTACTGCCGGAGTCGTTCGTTTCTTTATGTTACAGGCAAATTATCGCAGTATCTTAGATTTTTCTAGTGTTGCTTTAGAAGCTTCTGAAAAAGGACATTCAAAACTGATGGAAGCGATTTCTTTTTTACCAGGAATAGCTGTGTCAAAAGAAAGTTCGTTTGATGTCAAAGCATGGAAACAGAAATGTTACAATGCTATGAATGATGATTTTAACAGCCCGATTTTGATCGCACAGTTATTTGATGCAGTAAAGCAAGTGAATTTGTTAAAAGATAATAAAGCTACGATTACAGCGGCTGATTTAGCCTTGTTTACCACGACTATAAATGCATTTGTATTTGATGTTTTAGGTTTGCCAAACGAGTCAGAAAATAATCATTCAGATAAGCTTGAAGGTGTTGTAACATTGTTAATAAAACTCAGAAAAGAAGCAAGAGATAATAAGGATTGGGCCTTGTCTGACCAAATTAGAAATGAGTTGGTAGAATTAGGAATTCAATTAAAAGATGGTAAAGAAGGTACCTCTTTTACGGTAAGTTAAGTGAGTCGTATTAAAAAAATACTTGCGATTCCATTTATTTGGTTGGTCCGTTTTTACCAAGCGGCCATTTCTCCTTATACTCCAGCTAGTTGTAGGTATTCACCTACTTGCTCTAGTTATACGATAGAAGCATTGCAAAAACATGGGATTGCAAGAGGAGGGATGTTAGCTTTAAAAAGAATATTTAGTTGCCATCCTTGGGGTGGTTCAGGCTACGACCCAGTTCCTGAAAACGAAAAAAAATTGAACAAACATAAATAAATATAATTATGATTACACTATCTATTGATTGGAATCCAGATCCAATAATATTTCATATAGGAGGCTTTGGTATCCGTTATTACAGCTTGTTATTTGTAGTGGCATTTGTAGTAGGATTACATTTCATGAAAAAGATATTTATCAATGATAAAGTCTCCTTGGAAAAATTGGATCCTTTATTTATGTATACCATCCTTTCTATGTTTATTGGAATGCGATTGGGTGAAGTGTTTTTTTACAGCTGGGACTATTACCAACATCACTTGTTAGAGATTCTATTACCGATAAAAGAAGATCCAAAAGGAACATTGTTATGGTTTATAGATGGTTATAGGTTTACAGGTTTTCAGGGGCTTGCAAGCCATGGCGCAGCTGTAGGGATTATTATAGGATTGTATTTATACAGTAAAAATATATTGAAAATGCCATTGTTATGGTTGTTGGATAGAATTGCTTTAGTTGTACTATTTGCAGGTTTTTGTGTTCGTATGGGGAATTTAATGAATTCCGAAATCTACGGGAAACCTACAGATTTAGCCATTGGTTTTATTTTTACAAGAGCTGGGGAGACAATTCCACGCCACCCTACACAGATTTACGAAGCTTTAAGTTATTTACTTCTGTTTTTTATCGTGTGGTTTTTGTATTGGAAAACAGATTTAAAAAAGAAGACAGGATTTTTGTTTGGACTCTCTTTTACTGCCTTATGGACGGTGAGATTTGTTATTGAATATTTTAAGGAGGCACAGGTCGCTAGTCGAGAAGATTGGGTTTTGGGATTAAATACTGGACAAGTGTTAAGTTTACCCTTAATACTGATTGGTATTTATTTTGTTGTCAATAAAAACGGTAAATAATTGATTTTTATTCAATAAAACAATGTTTTTGTTGTAAAATTCTTTATTTTTTGTGTTTATTTTTAAAAAATGTTTTTATATTGCTATGATGTAAGAACATTAAAAAAATAAATTTATGAAAAAGAAAAGTTATTTATTTCTAACGTTTTTGTTGATTTCTATAACTATAATGGCTCAAGGCTATGTAGTTAAAGGGACGGTGAAAGACGGTAGTGGGGCAGGGATCCCAGGAGTTTCTGTTGTTCAGAAAGGAACTTCAACTGGTACCACAACAGATTTTGATGGGAAGTATTCCTTGAAAATTAAAAAAGGCGATGTATTAAAGTTTTCGTATGTTGGTTATACGGATAAATCCATTGTAATGGATGGGACTAAGGTTGTTAACACCGTTTTAAGAGGAGGTGTTACTTTAGATGAAGTAGTTCTAGTTGGTTCACGTAGTACCGGAAGAACTATAATAGATTCTCCAGTTCCAGTAGATGTTATTGATGTGGCCAAGTTGGCATCTCTAGGCCCACAAACTACGATTAATGAAATTTTAAATTATGTAGCTCCATCGTTTACTTCTACTACACAAACTGTTGCAGATGGAACTGATCATGTAGATCCTGCATCTTTAAGAGGCTTAGGGCCAGATCAACTTTTAGTATTGATTAACGGAAAGAGGAGGCATAAATCTTCCTTAGTGAATGTGAATGGAACTGTAGGGACAGGAACTGTCGGTACAGATATGAATTCAATTCCAACAGCAGCTATTTCTAAAATTGAAGTGTTAAGAGACGGTGCAGCCGCACAATACGGTTCAGATGCCGTAGCTGGGGTTATTAATATTATACTAAAGAAGGCTACCAATGAATTGACAATTAATTTAAATACTGGAGCAAATATAAGTCAGCATTCCGAAAAATATGGCAAAGGAGGTATGGATGGTGAAAAATTTGTGATAGATGCAAATTATGGTATTGCGTTGGGAGATAACGGAGGTTATATTAATTTCACAGGTTCTTTGGAGAATAGAGGAGCAACCAATAGAAGTGACGCTATGGGGCAACCTACTTATACAATGTTTGATATTGCAACAAGAAAATTAGGATATGATCAAGCGTTTGCTATGAGTCCTAGTGTATTATCTTCCTATGTGGCAGGTTTAGATCCTTCTTTAAAAGCGGTATATGATACTGGAATTGCCAATGGAGATTCCTTTTACGATATTATTACTTCAAATGGATCCAATGGAGCCGTCTCTGAGTATGAGTTGTCACAAAGAGGTTTGACTCGTGACGATTTTAGAATGAAAGTTGGACAATCTAAATTGCGTGGAGGTAAGTTTTTTATGAATATGGAATTACCTTTAGACGATAATGGTTCCGTATTGTATTCTTTTGGAGGAATGAGTTTTAGAGATGGATTGTCTGCTGGATTCTTTAGGCGTCCTGCATATACAGATGGCCGTGGTTCTACCAATACTTTGGAAAATGGATTTCTACCGCATATTGCTTCTAGAGTAAAAGACAAGTCTTTGGCTGTAGGAATAAAAGGTAAAATAGGGGAATGGAATGTAGATTTCAGTAATACATATGGTAGTAATAGCTTTGATTTTACGATTAAAAACACCGTAAATGCGACCTTGGGAACTTCGAGTCCACGTGAATTTGAAGCAGGAGGTTTTTCTTTTGGGCAAAACACAACAAATTTAGATATTTCTAAGTTTTACGAAGACACCATGAAAGGATTAAATGTAGGCTTTGGAGTGGAGTATAGAATTGAGAATTATCAAGAAATTGCAGGAGAAGAAGCTTCTTGGGCAAGCTATGATAAAAATGGTGAACTAGTGACTCAAACAACTCCAGATACAGATAAAATATATAGTTATTTCGGGAAATTAGTTCCAGGTGGTGCTCAAGTTTTTCCGGGGTATAGACCAGAAAATGAAGTGGATCAGAACAGGAATAGTTACGCTGGATATGTAGATGTTGAAGCAGATGTTTCCGAAGCATTATTAATAAGTGCTGCTTTACGTTATGAAAACTTTAGTGATTTTGGGGATACTTTTAACTGGAAAATAGCCACGCGTTATAAAATTACGGACGATATTGCCTTGAGGGCTGCCGTGAGTACAGGTTTTAGAGCTCCAGATTTACATCAAATTTATTTTAATGCAACTGCTACACAATTTATTGATGGTGTTCCAAATGAGGTAGGGACCTTTGCTAATAATAGTCGTTTGGCTAATTTATTAGGGATTCCTAAATTAAAAGAAGAGACTTCTGGGAATTTGAGTATTGGTTTAACGGCTAAATTACCTGACTTAGGTGTTAAGTTTACCGTAGACGGGTATTATGTTTCGGTGGACAATAGGGTAGGTTTAACACGTAATTATTCTCCTCCAGGTGATTCTCCTGCTTCGGAAATAGATAATATTTTTAAAGCCGCATCCGCAGGGAAAGCCAAATTTTTCACCAATGGATATGATACTGAATCTACTGGGATTGATATTGTAATAACGCATAAGACGTCCATAGGTAAAGGAACCTTGGATAATAGCCTCTCGGGAACATTTTCTAAAACCGAAGTTAAAAATGTAAAAAGTATTATCGGTGTAGAGATATTGGATGAGAAATTAAAAGGTTATATAGAGGATGCAATGCCTCGAACTAAAATTAATTTGACCAATAGTTATCATATAGAAAAATGGAACTTTTTATTGCGAAACGTTTATTTTGGATCTGTTAATGACCCTGATTTTAGAGGTAGCGCTACCCCTGTAATTTACGATGCAAAGATTATAACTGATTTTACTGCAGTATATGATTTTTCCGATAATTTAAAATTAGCTGTAGGTGCAAATAATGTATTGGATGTGTATCCAGGCGAAGTACCAGCTTCTAGTAATTACGGAAGACAATTTGTGTTTTCAAGAAGAACTTCTCAATTTGGATTTAATGGGAGGTATGTATTTGGTAGAGTTACGTTCACTTTAAAATAAAAAATTATGAAAAAAATTAAAAATATTTATAGATTGTTATTGCTCTTACCGCTAATTACTGTGGTGAGTTGTGATGATGCAGAAGATTATAATGATGTTTTGACTAAAGGAACTACAACGAAAGAAAACACGGTATTTATAGTAACGGATAATTTGTATGAAACAATCTCTTTAGTTGGAATAGGAAATGAAATTGAAATTTTCACAGGTATTAATAATGCAATGTCCACAGATACAAATGTTGAATTATTAGTGATGAAAAACGGATCTCCTGCAGAATTAGAAAAAGATTACGACGTGGAGAATGGATTGATAAAAAAGGGAGAATTAGAAGGGAAATCAATTGTTACTTTTCTGAAATCAGGGAGTTTTGATGTTTCTGTAAAGAAAGCCTCTGCAAGTTCCTTAATAGTAGTAAACAATCGTTTGCGACACTTTGTTCCTGAAAATGTAACCATTCGAATTGATTGGGAGGATTCCTTTTATGATTATGGCTTAATCATTTTTGATAAAATGGCAGAATTAAGTGATATTTATTCTAATGGAGTTCCTGAAGGAATTAAATTAATAGGATATAGCGATGGAGTCTCAAATTCGGAAATTGTAAATATGTCACCTCCTGTAGGGGATAGTTTTGTTTACATAGAAGATTATTGGAATGATAATGCGGATATTCCTGTTACTTTTACGCTAGAAGAAATAGGAAAGCCTTCTAAAACAATTGATTTAATTGTGGAAGAGGATAAATGGGTTGTCAAAATCACAACAGAATTTGACGGTGTAGATAAAGTGACATACGCAATCTCAAAAATATAACTTTTGTTTGTGACATCTTAAATAATCAATACAGATTGTTATACGTTAAATTTAATAATTTAAACCTGAACGATGGTACCATCGTTCAGGTTTTTTGATTTGTACTGTTTTCTCTTTAGTTTTTTTTGTCGATACATTTGTATTGCTGTAAGCATGTATAGTCTTTCCCTACTTAGGAGATGTTTAGAATAGACTTTTTGTTAAGTTTTGTCTTTTGTTCGAGTTCAAATATTCGCTGTTCTGGGCTTGTTTTTTTGTAAGAATCCATATGCTATTTTTGCAGTTAATTGAAGCAAAAAAAAGTGAATACTCTTTTTAAGTACACTTGACATTCCCATTGTTCTCGAGGTTTTTCATTATGTTTGTGTTTTATGTAGCGCTATTTCAGGACGGTACATATGGAATAATAAAGCGATTGAGGAAATTAAATTTCACTCAATCGCTTTTACAGTGCCCTCTAATATTGACAGCCTTTTTTATCGTACTCGATACTTGTATTTGTTATTCGTCTTTATGATCGTCTATGACACTTTGTTCACGGTACTTACAGCATTCATGTAAAGAGTTATAAGCTTCAGGACTTGCTTTAATTGTCTTCGTGTCATGTCCAACATCAGCAACACTTTGTTTAATTTTGTCAAGCGTTGTTTTTCGTGCATTATAAATCAATTTTAATTCATGTGTTTTAGGATGCCAAAAGGCAGATTTCACCCCTTTTGTTTTGATACATGCTTTTTCAATGCGGTCTTTACACATCATACAAACACCATTTACATCTATGGTGGCACGTTCGTTTTTGTTTTGAGCACTTGCGATAGTTCCAATAAAAAGTGCAATTATTATGATTAAGTTTTTCATGTTTATAGTTGTTTTGTCTTAGTTTTTATTCAATTTATACCTCAATCCTATATAATAGGAAGCACCAAAAATGGGGCCGTATACTTGAGTACTATCAAAATACGCTCCAAAAGGATCATCGGCACTAATTATTGGAGTGTCCTGACGTACATTGGTGATGTTTTCTCCGCCCGCATAGATTTCAAATTTAGGGGAGAATATCTTTGTGATTTGTGTATTCAAAGTTGCCAATGTTGGTGAGTATATGCCTGTTTGGTATTCCTCAGGGCTTTGGTCATTTGAAGTAAAACGCTGTTTACTTAAGTAATTGTATGTGACATCAAATTTCCAATGAGATCCATTTTCTTTCACGGTACTTTCCATAGATACATTCGTGAAAAAACGATGTTTAGGTAAGAGAGGTTTTTCTTTCTGTACTCCACGATAGGTAGTTTGAACATTGTAATTTTTATAGGCCATGCGTAGGTCTATATTTTTAGAAATACTGTAATTAAATTCTGCCTGAAAGCTGTTTGCAAAACTAAGTCCATCTAAATTGTAAAAGCTAATTTCTAAGGGGTTTTCCCAGTCTACGATCACTTGGTTTTTGAAGTCAGTCCTAAAAAAGTCCAAGGTGATGTCTGCTTTTCTTCCCAGTATATTAAATCCTTGTAGATAAGAAACTCCGTAGTTCCAAGCGGTTTCAGGATTCATTCCGTAAATTTTTCCTCCGGTATTTTGAATGTTTATTTTACGAGACGTAGCGAACATTTTTTGATTTTCAACAAAGATGTTTGCGCTTCTTTTTCCCCGCCCAAAAGACATTCTAAAGGCCGATTTTTCCCAAGGAGCATAGCGTATGTGAAAACGAGGCGTTACAAAGGTTCCTAATAAGTTATGATGGTCTAAACGTATTCCTGCGGTTAGCGTTATTGCGTCTAAATCGTCAAAAGCATATTCAAAAAAACCTCCTACAGATTTTTCAATCCTTTCATAATTTTGCGTATTTACCTCTTCGTCGTAATCATCATAGGTTAGGCTCAATCCTGTTTTTATCTGATGTCTAGAATCAGAGATAATAGAACTATAGATAAAATTACTGTAGATGCTTTGATGTTCAATGTCGTAGCTGTTAAGCCCGAAATAAGAGGCTTGTTTGTGCTTGCTAATAGCCAATTGTACCGTTAGTTTTTGATAAGGAATATCCATATTTACAAAACCTATATTTGCGGAAAGCTCAAACCTATCGGTCTTTATTTCTGAACCCCAATAATTGGTCGTGAGTTTGTCTGTATCTGGATTAAAATCTAATGCTCCTCCTTGTTTATCATCATTTAAATATTTAAAATTAATAAAGGCAACCGTTCCTTTGTCTGGATTTATATATTGCCAGCGATTCATAATATTTACTTGTTTAGCTAGTGGGGCATCTAAGAAGTTGTCATTGTTATGATCGGATTTTTTATCTCTTATATTCCCATGGATATAAATTCCTGTATCCCATTTCTCGCTTATTTTTGTGTTTATGTGGGTGTTTAACTCGTTTCTACCATCCATGGATGTGTAGGCATTAAAAAAGAAATCATCATCGTTTAATGGTTTTTTTAAGGCTGCATTTATTTGCCCTGCAATGCTTTCAAACCCATTCGTTACACTTCCTGCTCCTTTAGTTACTTGGATGCTTTCTACCCATGTTCCAGGTATAAAACTCATTCCATAGGCTTGTGCGGCTCCTCTGATAGAAGGAATATTTTCCGTGGTAATTAAAAGGTATGGACTGGTGAGGCCAAGCATCTTTATTTGCTTTGTTCCTGAAACGGCATCGGCAAAATTCACATCGATGGATGGGTTGGTTTCAAAGCTTTCTGCCAAATTACAACAAGCGGCTTTTAAAAGCTCTTTGCTGTCCATAGTAATTACATGAACAGGACTTAAATAGGAGAGGGAAGACGTTTTTTTACGACTTTCTAATACGACTTCATCTAACTGACTTGTCGCTGTTAAAAAATAATTCCTCTTTTGTGTATTGCTAATTAGGATCGTTGTTGTTTTATACCCAACATAGCTGATAATTAATTGTTTAAAGTTGGAGCTGTACGGAATACTAAAGTTTCCGTCAAAATCGGTAACAGTACCTACGGAGGTGTTTTTCCAATACACTGTGGCTCCTGCCAAAGGTGTGTTTTTATTGTCCGCTGTTTTTTCTAATACAATACCTTCAATACTAGATTGAGAGAATAGGCATAGGGGTAGAAAAAACAACAAAAATTGAATATATTTCAAGATGTTGTATTTTAAATTTTTAAATAAATTGTGGGATTACAGTCCATAAAATGAACTTGCGTCTGCGAAAATTTAACGCAACATCAAATTAGAAATACTTGATGTATCAACTGTCTATCTCTAATAATTATAGGAGGAGCATAGTTGGTGTATTGTAAATGCTTACTTAAGGCAACTTTGTAAAGCGGGTAAAATGGATCTACAAGTAGTGCATATAGCAATGCTTTTTGGATTTTTATTTCCTTCGAAATCTGAATCCTTAATTCTTCGTGGCCGTCAAATACGATTTCGGTATCTTGGCAACAATCCTTTTGAGGAATACAGCAGTCTTCTAATGTCTTTAGATCATTCGTGCTACACGGATCGTCATTAGAATTTAAAGTGGTGGCGACTACATTTTCATCACAGTAACGTATGTTCACAGTAAAAGACATGGTAGACACAAGGACTATCATGGCCATACTTAGAGAAACAATGTATGTGATGAGTTTTTTCATAGCAATTGTAAAACTACAAAAGTATTGGAGAATAAATACAAAAAAGCTAAAAAAAGAGCCATTTTAAATAATTAAAATGGCTCTGAGTATTGACGAAGGTGTATCCCTAATCGTTTTTGTTTTTATTTAACTCATCTTGCAATTGTCTGCGAACTTTTTGTTCTCGTTCTATTGCAGATGCTCTATGCTGCGTGAATTCCTCCTCCAAATCAGTTAGTTTTTGCTTTGCATTCGAGGTGATTTGATTGCTGCGATTATATTTAAAGATGAAAATTACTGCAATCAGTACCAATCCTCCTATAATAGACCACAAGAGGCTGTTATATACAGGTTTGTCCATATTCATTCCGAATAATTGCATGCTGTTTTTTTCCAAATTCACATTTTCTAATTGCTTAGTCACTTCATTTACCTTACTGTTTAGCTCGTTTATGGTATTTAATTGAAGAGAAATTTCTTTCTGTTGAGTGGAGATTTTAGTGTTAAATGCATGAATAGAATCTGATACATTGTCTTTCATCTTAAAAATCCAGGTCTTTTTTATGACCTTAAATTCTTGATAACTACCAGATTTTTTAATTAAATAATCAAATTGATTTTCGATTGTTCCATTATTTAAACTTTGTTTTACCTCGTTTGCATCCGAACTAGTTTGCGCGTTTAAACTAATGGAAAGTATTATAAGTGCATAGAGTATTTTGTTTTTCATGAGTAGGTTTTTTATGAATTCATGTGTTTTTGGTAATAATCGAATAATTCCTGTAAATATTGTTCTTTCTCCTTACTATTTAATAAAGAATATCTAAAAGAGTTCCAGGCAAGTCCTATAAGGTCTTTTTTTGTTAAATCTAAGGCTTTTTGTATGTCAATGAAATTTTTGTTTAAATAGCCCCCGAAATAGGCAGGGTCATCGGAATTAATGGTGACACTCAATCCTAAGTCCATCATTTTCTTTAAAGGATGATTTTTAAGGTCGTCTACAACTTTTAAGGCTGTATTGGACAGTGGACAAACTGTCAACGCGATGTCTCTACTTATAATTTCAGAGATTAATTTTGAATCTTGTAATGCATTATTTCCGTGATCTATTCTTTTGATTTTTAAGTCGTCAATAGCTTCCCATATATAGGTAGAGTCACCTTCCTCTCCAGCGTGAGCTACAGGGATATAACCGGCTTCTATAGATGCTTTGTATACATTGATGAATTTTAGTGGTGGATTTCCTTTTTCCGAGGAATCTAAACCAACAGCTTTAATTTTATCTTTAAAAGGAAGTGACTGTTCAAGTGTTTTAAACGCATCTTCTTCACTTAAATGTCTGAGGTAACTCATAATTAAAAGCGCGGATACATTTAATTTTTCTTTTGCATCTTCTACCGCTTTTGAAATACCCATAATAACAGTTTCAAAAGAAACACCTCTTTCCGTATGAGTTTGAGGGTCAAACATTATTTCTGTATGTCTAATATTTTCTTCGGAACACTTTGTTAAATAGGCATAGGTTAGGTCATAAAAATCTTGTTCTTTGATAAGTACGCTTGCTCCTTGGTAATATATATCTAGAAAATCCTGTAGACAGTCAAATTTATATGCAGCCTCAATTTCTTCTACTGAAGTATAGGGAATCTTGATGTTATTTCTTTGCGCAATTTTAAACATTAACGCTGGCTCAAATGATCCTTCTATATGTAAATGTAGTTCTGCTTTGGGTAAATTCTTTATAAATGTATTCATGGTGTAAAATTAACAATTTAGGGCTAGATTGATGCATAAGATGGGATATTTGTTAAAAAAAGCGACCTTTGTCCAAAACATAAGCAAATGAAGAAATTAATTATTATTGGAATTATTATATTTATAGGAATTATGGGATTTAACATTTTTAAAAGTACGGAGGCTAAAAAAGGGTTAGAAGTAGGGGATAAAGTACCTTATTTTGAATTGCTCGATCAAAATGGCGTGTTGTTTACAAGTGACAATGTCATAGGAAAACAAGGGGTTGTGATTTATTTTTACCCAAAAGATGATACACCAGGCTGTACAAAGCAAGCGTGTAAATTTAGAGACGAGTTTGAGGTGTTTTCTAATTTAAATGTTTCCGTTATTGGAATAAGTAAGGATTCTGTCGCTTCACATAAAGAGTTTGAAGAAAAATACCGATTGCCCTTCACCTTGTTAGCGGATACAGAAAATGAAGTTAGGAAATTATTTGGAGTGTCTAAATCGGCCTTGGGGATGATTCCTGGTAGAGTAACTTATATTGTTGATAAAGAAGGAGTCATTCAATACATATTTGATGATATGATGCACTCGGAAAAGCATATTGATGTAGCCTTAGAGTTTTTAAGAGGCTAGTGCGAATGTTCTTTTAAAAACAGAGATTAGTACAGGAAAAACTCAAAAAGTTACGGTAATTAGTGTAATTTTGTAAAAAAATCAAAAACATAAACATATGGCAAGTATTAAAAATTTAAAAAAGGACATTAATTTTATCTTGGGAGACATTATTGAAGAATGTTATATCTGGGAATTAGAGAATCCTAAAGAAGAAACTGGAAGTACTGAGGCTATTATTAGTGAAGTTTTTCTTGCTTTTGATTCTTTATTAACAAGAGTTTCTGAAAAAAATGTAGCAAATAAAAAGAGTCATTATAAATCTATTAGTAAAGATTTAGAAACGGCTGCAGTTGCACTAATCGCAAAAGTAAATAAGTTATAAAGTTTTTATAATTGTTCTTAAAATAGCGTTAAAATTTTTCAAGGTTGGGTTTAATTTATTAAATTAGCTAAATAATTTAAAGACTATTACGTTTTTGAATTAGGGAATTTAAAACAATTTATTCATGGCAAGAGCAATGTTCGAGTATACCAAGACCATACTCAAAAAAGTAAGCTTCAATAAAGAGTTATTTACATATGAATTAGAGAAAGCATTACAAAGGTTGTTACCTTTTGAAATAACAGAACTTTATTTATGGCTAGAGTCATTTACTAAAAATAAACCAGAATTAAATGGTTACATCACATTAGTAGAACACGTAGAAAAAAGGAGCTTTTAAGCTCCTTTTTTTTGTAATGGACTTATGATTTTTATATCATTAAAAGAAATAGCGCCTCTTACTACGCTATCTATTACCTGTTTTAAGGCATCTATGAGTTGTATCTTTAATTGCGACTTATGATAGAGTAAACTTACTTCTCTCGCAGGTACTGGAGCTTCGAATTCACGGATACTCTTATAATCTTTCTCACTTAAATCTAAGGTTTGTAGATACGGAAGTAAGGTCATACCTAAACCTTCTTTAGATAATTTGATTAAGGTATTAAAACTACCACTTTCTAATTGAAATGGTTTTTTTGTTTTGTCTCTGTACGCTTTACATAGGTTTACAACACTGTCTTTAAAACAATGACCGTCCTGTAATAATAGAATGTCGTCAATATCTAAATTATCGATGCTTATTTTTTTAGTGTCATATAAACGATGGTCCTGAGGGACATACCCTACAAAAGGTTCATGGTAAAGAATTTGTTCTTTAATCGAATCATTTTCCAAGGGAGTCGCGGCTATTCCTGCATCGATATGTCCATCTTGTAATTTCTTTATGATTTCCTCGGTGGTCAATTCTTCTATTTTTAATTGAACTTTAGGGTATTTTCGAATGAAAACCTTTAAAAACATAGGAAGTAAAGTTGGCATAATAGTAGGGATGATTCCTAATTTGAACTCGCCTCCGATAAATCCTTTTTGCTGATCTACAATATCAATAATACGATTGCTTTCATCAACAATGATTTTTGCCTGCTTCACTATTTTTTCTCCAATCTCTGTTAATTGAATAGGCTTTTTGTTGCGGTTAAAAATCTTTGCTTCTAATTCTTCTTCCAATTTTTGAATTTGCATGCTCAACGTGGGTTGGGTTACAAAACAATGTTCTGAAGCAATGGTAAAATTTTGATGTTCTGCTACTGATAGTACGTATTTTAGTTGGGTAATCGTCATTGGTATAAATATATTTGATAAAGATATTAAAACTATTGATTATAACTATGGGGTGCGGGTGTTTATTTTGAACAACTTTGCCGTATAAAGATTTAAAACATACTACATATGAATACAACACGCATTAGGCTAGAGCTTCACAAATCGACATCATTAGCTACAAATTTAAACAGTTTATAGGAAAACTTCTAAGTTTATTGTCAAAATTTAAGGGGGTGTATTGGAATATTAAAGGGGATTTTTTTTTTGAATTGTAAGTGAAATTTGAACTACTCTATATCCATTCTTAGAGAAAGGTAGCGCCGATTGCAGAATGTATTTTAACTTAGGAGAAGGGGGACTCTGGAGCTTCAAAGAAAAGCTCTTAAAGAATTGGTCATTCCGGTAGGAGAAATATTTTTAAGGATACGTAACCTGTAGTGTCAGTTTTAAATGTCTTAAAATAGTATGTGCATTACGGTAGGAGTGGGGAAAGGCTCAGGACGTAGAAGCCAATGCCATGATGGGTGATTTTATTGCTGAACAAAAAAAACTATTTGGATGCTAACAGCCTAGTAGGCAAGGTAGCATTCAAATAGTTTGTTTGTGTTAGGTTGTAGGTTTAAGACTGCAACTTAGTACTTTTAATTTTTTAATAGGTACTCCAGAATTTACGTTTTTTATTCAAATCAGCTTCCTCTTTAGCGTATTGAGCTACTGGAGTTACTTTTAACATGTCTGGATGTTGCTCTATTGCCATTTCTAATTGAGAAACTATTTTCGCGATATCATCGTTCTCATAGTCAATTTCCAATGGCGGTTTAATTACCATAGACTGTAAGACTCCTCGCTTCTTAATGAGCAATCCTTTTTTATCAAAAGACCGTCTAAATCCATCTATTACAATAGGAATCACTACAGGTTTATAGGTTTTTATAATATGTGCTGTTCCACGTCTGATAGGATTAAAAGGTTTTGTAGTTCCTTGAGGGAAGGTAATCACCCAACCGTCGTCTAATGCTTTTCCTATATTGGAAATGTCAGACATTTTTACTTGTCTATTTATATTTTTTCCTGAGCTACGCCATGTTCTTTGAATAGAAACAGATCCTATGTAAGCAAATATTTTAGGTAAAAGACCGGATTGCATTGTTTCCGCTGCGGCTACAAAATAGATGTTTAATTTAGGGTCCCATATGTATCCAATGTTCTTAATATTATCAACCCTGTTTTTGAGTGATGCGTTGAAGACATGAAACATGGCTGCAACATCGGCAAAATAGGTTTGATGATTGGAGACAAATAGTACATTCTGTTCTGGGATATCGCGTAAGATTTCAGAACCTTCGATTTGTAATTTGTTAAAACGTCTGTAACGTCCGTGTGATACGATTCCGAAAATTCGAATCAACCATCTTTTAACAAATAAAATATGACCAAACGGGTTTCGTTTAAATAGTGCCATGTATAAGTTTAGTTTTAGTTGCTGCTAAAATACAAAAGAAAAACCAACTATACCTTATTTAACATATGTTTGATTTCGTTCAGCATCATTGCTGTTGCTCCCCAAACAATATGTCCGTTTAATAAAAAGCAGGGCGTTTCCATGTTTTTTTGATACGATGTGGAGAGTATTGCCGTTGTTTTGTTCGTTTCGTTTAGTAGGTCGGCAAGCTTAATTTCTAATAGTTCTTTTACTTCGTTGTTTGCTGTAAATACAGGTGTGGTTTTGCAAATCCCTATAAATGGGGATACTAAAAAATTACTAGGAGGAATGTACGTTGTGGTCATTTCCTTTATAAGGATAATGTTTTTGGAAGGAATTCCAATCTCCTCTTGCGTTTCCCTGAGTGCCGTATGGGCTAAGTTTTTATCTGTGGGTTCCTCTTTCCCTCCAGGAAAACTTATTTGGGCAGAATGTGTCCCATTGTACGCCGCTCTTTCCATTAAGGAAAAGCATGTTTCTTGTTGTTCATTAGGATAAAATAATGCAAGCACAGCTGCTTTTCGTGGGTTTTTACCAGCAATAGAGTCTTCCGCAACCTTTTTTCTGATTTCAGGAGCCATCTCTAGTAGGATTTCTAATCCACCTAGTGGTAGGCTTTCAACGGATTTCAGGAGTGTAGTAAATATATTGAAGTTCATTAAGGTAGCTATTAATACGCTGGTTTAATTAAATTTACTTGATAAAAAAATAATCTGAACAGTGATTATTGCTCAGATTGGATGTGTTAAAATTAGACGGATAAAAAATACCGTGAAGTAGTCATTACTATTTCGCAGTTTCTGTTTTTTTAAAAGTTATTGAAGTTGTTTTTTCTAGTTGTTTCTTAGTGTCAGCTTCACTTGTGAGTCCACAACCACAATTTTTTGCTCCACAGCTCATAAACAAGAGTAGTATGCTTAGTATGGTTACACTTTTTAAGCTTTTTTTAATCATGATTTATCTTGGCTATTCGTTAAACGTTTTCAGAATTTATAACTGAAGGAAATTCGATTGTCTTTTGGGGAGTACTAGTATCGCTTGTTAATCCGCAACCTGCTGAGTTGTAAGAGCCACAAGAGGTTAACGCTAGACTTGCAATAACTATTGCAATCGTTCCGATTTTTTTCATGATATTAGGAGTATTAGTTTCGATGTCTAAAATATAAAAATTAATTAATCTTTTAATTTGTCTAAGGTAAATTCTATTAGTTTATCTACAGCAGCGTAGGGGTCTTTACTAAATGTACCATTGGCTCTGTTGGCAATAATGGCATTTAGAGAACAGGCTTTATGTCCTAATAATTTTGACAATCCATAAATGGCAGAAGTTTCCATTTCCATATTGGTTACTTTTTCTCCTTCAAATTCGAAACTGTCTATTTTATTATTCAGTGCTGGATCTTCTATTGGCAATCTTAAAACACGACCTTGAGGTCCGTAAAATCCTGGAGCAGTTGCCGTAATTCCTAAGAATAATTGATCGTCTGCCAATTGTGCTGCTAAAGAGCTGCTATTTTTAACTATATATGGCCTTGCTTTTCTGTTATTCCACTTGGTATGTGCAATAAAAGCGTCTTCCATACGTGGTTCTAAAATCGATTCACAGTCGTAGGAATGTAACATTCCATCCAATCCTAAACCATATTTTGCCAGTACAAAACTATCTACTGGGATATCACTTTGAAGTGATCCAGAAGTTCCAATACGCACAATCTTAAGTTGAGTATGTGTTGTTTTTGGGGTACGGGTTTTTAAATCGATGTTTACAAGAGCGTCTAGCTCATTGATTACGATATCTATATTGTCAGGTCCAATTCCAGTAGACATTACTGTCATTCGTGTTCCTTTATAACTACCGGTAACTGTTTTAAATTCTCGTTTTTGAGTTTCAAATTCAATGGAATCAAAATGCTTTGTTATTTTAGAAACTCTATTTTGATCTCCAACAAAAATTACAGTAGTGGCGATATGTTCTGGTAATAAGTTTAAATGATAAACGCTACCGTCTGGGTTTAATATTAATTCTGAATCTGCTATTCTGCTCATAATTATTCGTATTAATCTATTAAATTGGGGCAATATAATTGAATCACCTAAATTACAAATAATGTTTACTATTTCACTTATTTGTTAATAACTATAGGGCTTAACCACCTACACGTTTTACACGGAAACCGTCCTTTTTAAGGATTTCCATGATTTTATCGCGGTATTTTCCTTGGATTATGATTTCTCCATCTTTTACCGTTCCTCCAACGCCACATTTGGTTTTTAATTTCTTGCCTAGTACTTTTAAATCTGATTCAGTTCCTTGGAATCCACGAATTACAGTAACGGTTTTTCCTCCGCGTCCTTTATTTGAGAATAATGCTTCTAAAAGTTGATCTTCTGGAGCTGCTGTTTCAGTAGCTTCCTCTTTATTGAAATCAAAATTGTTATCCGTTGAAAAAACAAAACCTCCCAGAGATTCTAAACTGTTTAATTTCTTTTTCGCCATTTCTTTTGTATATAATTTTTACGAATTGCAGTGATAAATATAATGCCTGCAACTACGATTAATCCGATGCCACACCAATGACAGGATTCTTTTACTTTCACAGATCCTAAAAGAACCATGAGACCCATAACTGCATATTGTGAAGGGCTGGTGGTATTCATTATTTTTTTATTTTTTGCCAGATAAAAATTAGCGCTGCAAATAGTTCAAATAATAAGCCAATTGCCATGATAATATTGGCTTGACTCCAATCCATGACTTTTCCAATTGCTCCGATAATTACTAAGAATATACCGAAAGAAAATAAGGGGATCATTTGTTTTTTCATCTGTTGTTATCTTTTTAATATGGAATTATATGGAACAAATATAAGGGCTACTCCCATAGGGAATAGCCCTTATGCTTTGGGTGTTATTTTATAAGACCTAAATCTCTTAAGCGTTCGTTTAAAAAATCTCCAGCCGTAATGTCTTCATATGCTTTTGGAGTCTCTTTAGAAATACATTCTTTGAGGCAATTTAATGACATTTCACCGATAGGATGAGTGAAGAAGGGGATCGAAAAACGTGAATTTCCCCATTCACTCTCAGGTGGATTTACCACACGGTGGATGGTAGAACGTAGCTTATTATTTGTTAAGCGTTCGAGCATATCTCCAACATTTATGACCAATTGATCGGGGAGTGCGGTTACTGGAATCCAGTCGCCATTTTTATGCTGTACTTCTAATCCTGCTGCCGAAGCTCCCATTAATAACGTAATTAAATTAATGTCGCCATGGGCTGCCGCACGGACTGCTCCTTTAGGTTTCCCTACAATAGGTGGGTAGTGGATAGGGCGTAAAATGCTATTTCCGTTGGTCACATAATTGTCAAAATAAAATTCGTCCAAGCCTATGTATATGGCCAATGCACGCAAGACATACGTCGCCGTTTTTTCCAGCTTTTTATAAGTTTCTAAGCCGGTGCTATTAAAATGTTTTAATTCTTTTACTGGAACATTCTCAGGATATGCTGCTTTTAATTTTTCATTGTTTGTTACTTCTTGACCAAAATGCCAGAATTCTTTTAAGTCTCCTTCTGTTTTACCTTTGGCACTTTCTTTTCCAAATGAGGTATAGCCGCGCTGACCTCCAATCCCTTCTATTTCATAGGTCTTTTTCGTGCTTTCTGGTAAACTGAAGAAGTTCTTGACTTCTGCGTATAAATTATCCGTGAGTTCATCACTTAAAAAGTGACCTTTTAAAGCTACAAATCCTATGTCTTCGTATGCTTCTCCAATTTCTAAAACGAATTTCTCCTTTCTTTTTGCATCTCCAGATAAAAAATCTGATAAATCGACACTCGGTATATTTTGCATCATCTGTTGTTAGTGAATTATAAATTTACAAAAATTATTTGTTTTTCTTTGTAAACGGGATCAAATAGGAGAGGGTGTAATTAAATCCTACTCCATTATTATTTAAATTAACAGCGTTGACACCAGGGATGTATATGTTCTTGAAATTTTCGGGAGATGTTTGACTAATGACTCCTTTTAAACTTACACTGAAACCTATGAATAAATTATTAAATGCTTCTGCTTTGATTCCAAAAATGAATTCGGCCCAATGAGCACTTAAATTATCAAAATCTATAGGGCTTGTAATCGCTTCACCCGAAAAATAGCTCCCGTGCTGGTTGGGAGTAATGCTATTAATAGTGTGACTAAAAGAACTAAAACCATAGCGTAGCCCTACAAAAATTTCGTTTTGCATGTCTAGCCAGTTTTTGTAGGCATTAAAATTTATTCCTGCTTTAATATAAGCTCCCTTGGTCGTGAAATTAAAATAATCTTCTTGTGATGTACGGTCAGTAGCCCCCATTTCTGCCGCAATAAATAGATTCGGTTTGATGCGATAATCAGCAGTGATTTCTATTCCTTTATCTTGGTTGTCAAAAATAGAATGAAAAGGTTTACTCAAGTCAATTCCTACGCGTATTCCGTATTTCTGATGCTTAGGGCTTGGGATTGAATCTTGTGCCTCCATGCTTACTTGACCTAACATGGCAATCGAACTCAATAATAAAAAACTAGTGATATATTTTAACATGTTCCGTTTTTTGATCGTTTATAGTTGTTTCTTCGATGCTTATTTTCTGAATCCAATGCGTGGATGTTTCAGCGGCCAATTGCTTAAACTGAGTTCTGTATCCACAGGATTGTGACATGAAAATTTGATTGCTAGTATAGGTGAATTTCAGTTTGTCTACGATTTCTTTTTGGAGAAATTGATACGAGGTTTTTCCATTAAAAATATCCAAGGGTATATGGATCGAGTCCGTAGTAATGGTTTCGATGACAACTTGATTGTCTATAATTTTAGCAGAAAAGTCAATTACTTCCTTGCGGGTGTCAGGAGCATCGATGTCATAAAACGTAATCACTAAGTTAGGTGTAGGTTGTATCGTTTGATCGCAAATTTCATCAGTCTCACAGGATATCGTGATCAGAAAAGTGCATGCTAAAAGAATAAGTATTCTTTTCATAAATATAATTTTTTAGGCCTTAGTGGCTTTAGCTATGTTGTTAAACGCCAAAAATACTAAGAAAATATATAGTTTTTATAATTTTAAGACTCTTTATTAAACATTACGATAAAGAAGGGGAACTATCGCTAGTAATAGCGGTTCTTTTATAGTGTAGTCCTTGGACATAATCCTTTTGTAGAAGGATTTTATCTATTTTATCCAGCATGGCGTAGTTTTTTATACCTCCCCAATTGGGTGCTACGAGTAAGTCCTTTGGTGATTCGCTTATAAAACGTTCCAAAACTAAGTCTGGACGTAAAACGGCTATAAATTCCGTGATAAATTCTAAGTAGTCTTCCAATGAAAATAGGTCGAATTTCTCTGGTGTTTTCCGGTATTCAAAAGCCATCATCGTGTGTTTTACTATTTGTAGATGGTGTATTTTTAGACTATCGATAGGAAGTGCGGATATTTTAGCAGCATGCTCCATCATCTCTTCTTTAGATTCTCCAGGAAGTCCTAAGATAATATGTGCTCCCAGATGAATGCCTCTGTTGCTCATCATTTTGTAAGCTGCAATCGTTTCTTCAAAAGTGTGGCATCTATTTACTTGTAATAAGGTGCGGTTTAAAGTGGTTTCTACACCAAATTCTACCGATATATAAGTGCTTTTTGTCAATTCCTCTAGGAAATCTGCAAGTTCAGTACTAATACAGTCGGGTCTGGTTCCGATGACTAATCCTTTGATGTTTGGATGGCTAAGTGCTTCTAGATATAGTTTTTTAACCAATTTAATGTCTGCATACGTATTGGTATATGCTTGGAAATAAGCGAGGTATTGCTGTGTTTTGTATTTCTTAGAAAACATAGCGATGCCTTCATCTAATTGTTGGCTAATGCTTTTAATAGGTTTGCAATAGGCTGGATTAAACGTGTTATTATTGCAATAAGTACAACCGCCAACACCTTTACTACCATCCCTGTTTGGACAGGAAAAACCGGTGTCTAAGGTTATTTTTTGTACTCTTTGACCAAAATGCTTTTTTATATAAGCACTGTAAGTATTGTATCGTTTTTGGGGAACCTGTTGCATTTTTTTTATCTTAATTCTAATGCTACTATTACTATATTTTTACCTGATGGTTTTGTAGAAATAGTTTCATTATTAATAACTAGTTTACTGCTCTTAAAGTATTGTTAGCCTTAGATTTGTGGGCTTTGTCTTTTTTAGTGCAAATAATCAAAAAAAACTAGGTTTTGTTTTTGAAATAGGGGACTCAAAATTCTAAAAGCAACACAAATTAATGGCAGATTTAAGCTCCTTTGTTTTAAAAAAGGTGATCCAATTGTCATTTAGTTGACCAAAGATAACAAAAGGAATTCAATACAAAGGGCTTATTTTTATCTTCAAAAAAAAGGGGCTAAGATAAATGTACCGTTAATGAAAATACATCCGGACTATGTATAGAACCTCAGTTGTTTAGCTGTGATGAGGAATAGAAGGCGCGTGCTTGTTAAAATTAATTAGATTTTAAGCTTATAAAGTCGCTCACCTCTTTTAATACTTTTTTGCGCTCCTCCGTTTTTATTTTATCAATAAAGTTTCTAAATAAACTGCTTTGCATTAGTGTGTTTTGTTTCGTTGTTACATTTCTTATAATGAAATCGAGCTCTTTATCTGTAAGGTGTTTCTCGTCTGGGAATCTTTCTTTTGTACATATAGCCTCGCCTTCGCCTGTAATAAGCCACGCATAACTAATATCCGGAAACCTACCAATAAGTCCTTTTATCATATCTAAACTAGGTTCTCTTTTTCCTAGTCTTATGTTGGTGATTTTAGACTCCGATAACACTTCGACTTCTTTAGATATCTTGTATCCATTATATCCATACATCTCCATTACCTGCATAAATCGCCTGTTAATATTTAGTGTTTTGCTTTTTTTGAATCATTTTTGTTTTTTAAAAAATTCATATGTTCTTACTTAAATAACGCATTACGAAGATAACGATTAGCTAAACACAATAAACCCTCTAATAATTAAAAGTTAGAGGTTTTTTATCACTTAAAAATAAGGGGTAATTATCAGTATAATAATGGGGTGGGGAGAGGAATCAAAATTACAGATGTAACTAATTTAAGGGGATTAATATTTATAATAAAATTGTTTTGGGCGTTACCCAAGGGGGTCGGGCTATCCGCTCATACGCTTCGGTTTTTTTACAGCGGAGCAATGAAAAATTGCCCCACTGTAAAAAAAACCTGCAGGGTAACCGCTTCTATCCCTAACGCAGAGGGGGAATTGGTTGATTGTTGTTGGTTTTTGGTTGTTAGAATTGAGAGAGGTATTCTGTATAGAAAAAACATCTTTTAATAGATGAATATTAGGTTTTAATACGCAGGTTATCGACTGGGCATGCTTCTTTATGCCGGATCCCCGCCTGCGCGAGGATGTCGGATACGCGTGGATAAATTGTGTGTAATAGGCAATTGGGATCTAATATATTACGGGTAGAGACGCAATACATTGCGTCTCTACTAGGTTTATTCGCGTTAGGGATAGCAGCGGCATCCTTTTTTTTTCTTTTAAAAAAAAGATATAGCGGATAGCCCGACCCCCTTGGGGAACGCCCGAAAAAGAGAAATAGATATGAAATATTAGAATTGAGAGATTAGATAGTATTGATACGATGAGTTGTAATTTTTATGAAGGAGTGTTTAAGGAATTATAAAAACACAAAAAACCTCTAACAATTAACTGTTAGAGGTTTTTTTATTTCTTGAAAATAAGGGGTAATCATTAGCATAAGAAAGGGGTAGGGAGGGGCAAAAACAATCCTCGCTACGTGTCCTAACGTAATTCTAATACGACTACATTTTCCACATGATGTGTTTGTGGGAACATGTCTACCGCTTGTACTTTTGTGATTTTATATAAATGATCCATTAATGCAAGATCTCTGGCTTGAGTTGCAGCATTACAACTTACATAGACGACACGTTTAGGTGCAATTTCTAATATTTTTGCCACAACATTTTTATGCATTCCATCGCGTGGTGGATCTGTAATAATTACATCTGGGTGTCCATGTGCATTTATAAATTCGGTATTAAATACATCTTTCATATCTCCTACGAAAAATTCAACATTGTCTATTTTGTTGTTTTCTGCATTTAATTTTGCGTCTCTAATAGCATCAGGAACAGATTCTACACCTATTACTTTCTTTGCATCTTTTGCAACAAACTGCGCAATAGTTCCGGTACCTGTATATAAATCGTATACGAGCTCAGTTCCTGTTAAGGCAGCAGCTTCGCGTGTAATTTTATACAATTCGTAGGCTTGTTCTGAATTGGTTTGATAGAATGATTTAGGTCCAATTTTGAATCTTAAACCTTCCATTTCTTCGAAAATATGATCCAATCCTTTGTATAAAATGATGTCTTGATCATAAATTGTATCATTTCCTTTTCCATTAATCACATATTGCAAAGAAGTAATTTCGGGGAATTTTTCGGCAATTGCATCTAATAGCGCAATTCGGTTTTTGGTATCTTCTTTAAACAATTGAAGTACCAACATGATATCTCCCGTAGAAGAAATTCGAATCATCATGGTTCTTAAAAAACCAGATTGCTCTCTTGGATTGAAAAATTCCAAGTCATGTTCTAGTCCATAATCTTTAATGAAATTACGGATGGCATTAGAGGGTTCTTCTTGTAAGTGACACGTGGTCACATCTAAAATCTTATCCCACATTCCGGCGATGTGAAAACCACATGCGTTGCGATTGTCTATTTGTTCGTCACTATTTATCTCATCCAATGTCAACCAACGTGTGCTTGAAAAAGAATATTCCATTTTATTTCTATAATAGTAGATGTTTTTACATCCTAAAATAGGGGTAACTTCTGGCAATTCTAAATGACCAATACGAATTAAGTTATTGGTAACTTCATTTTCTTTGTATTCCAATTGGTATTGGTAGCCCATGTTTTGCCATTTGCAACCACCGCAATGCTCAAAATGTTCACATAAAGGTTCCACACGTTTTTCGGATAATTTATGGAATTTTACAGCGGTACCTTCATAGTACGCCTTGCGTTTTTTTCCTGTTCTAATATCCACAACATCCCCTGGGACCGTATTTGTTAAAAATATAACACGTCCATCGGGTGCTTTTGCTACGGTTTTTCCTCGTGCTCCTGCATCAATCACTTCGATATTCTCAAATATCTGTAGTTTCTTTTTTCTTGCCATTTTGCAAAGATACTATTTTGCACAAAAAAAGCACCTATAAATAGGTGCTTGATTTATGTATGTGAAAAATGTTATTTAACGCTTCTCATATAAGTAGCTAATGAAGCCAATTGGTCTCCACTCAAATCTTTAACAAATCCGTCTAAGTTTGCTTTCATAATAGCTACTTGACCAGGGTTTGTATCTACAATTGCAGCAGCTTCTCCTTTTAGGAATTTTACCATGTTTCCTTTTTCTGAAGCGTATTTTGCAGCGATATCTTTAATAGATGGACCTACTACCTTTACCATTTCTTGGTGGCAAGCGATACATCCTTTTTCTGTGAATAATTTTTTTCCAGCAGTAACAGTAGCTCCAGCATCTGCAACTACATCTTTAGCAACTGCTTCTACTTTTTCTATGGTTGTTTCTACTTCTTTTTTTACTTCTTCTTTTTTCTTGTCACCACAGCTTACGAACATAAATGCTGCTAAGCCTAACATTAAGATTGATTTTTTCATTATTAGTTTTGTTTATAATTTGGACTCAAAAATAATTCATTTTAAGGGATAAAAATCATTTGTTTAACCTTATTTTAACAAAACCATCTAATTAGAATCGTTCTATATTATCCTTTTAAAGGATTCCTAGCTTAATGTGTATAGGATGCTTGTTTGTTTTACGGAAGCCTTATCAATCATTGCAATTAATCAAGGCCGTCTTTTCTTTAGAATTAGGACACCATTATAAACGTCTAAATAAATATGAATTCTAAAATTATCGACTGCTTATCTCAGGTTTAATAAAGACGGTAATCCGAGGCTACTATGTTTGTTCTCCAATACAAAAGTGATGAGATAGTACCTGTTGTAAATGGGAGCCTTGTTTTTGATAGGTAGTCGATTATTAGTTAGTGTTTTGTCTCTTGAGTGATGTCGTGTTTTTCATAGGGTTTTACGAATTTTCTCTCCACATGTCTTTAGCCCTCTTTTTTTGCCGATTCTACAAAGTATTTAAGGTATTCTCTTGCCCATTCTTCTCGTGTTCCTCTAAAACTTTGATCCAAGCTAGAAACGTGAAATTGCAACTGCATTGCAGCGGCCCAATGGATGTATAAAGAACTTGGCGCTGCTTTACTTGCAATTACTTATATGAGTGCTTGATAATTTATGGTCATAGGGGGCTTTTTAATTTAAAAGATCGTCAAAAATTAAATGAACCTTCTCCAAATATCCCTTAGAGCTGGTTTGAATATACTGCGCTGTATATGTTGTTATAAGATCGTGATTATAAACGTCCTCTGGATTGTTCCAGTCTATTTTTCTAAAAGGAATACTGGCGATTGGTCTTTCTGAAAATTCAACAATATTACCTTTTACGATACCATTATTAACCAACCATTGAAAAACCCTCTTATTATTTAAAAATGCGAGGATATAGTAGATGCTTTCTCTCGTGTTTTCTTTTCTAAATAAGGCGGTTACATCTTGTGTGGGGAATATGTTTTTCTCAACAAATGAAAATCTAAAATAATCTTTATTTGAAATGCGTTCTTTACAAGGAACAAAAATCCGGTCTTTAGAACTGCTAAATAAAGTGAAATTCCTTAAAAATACCCAATGCCAGTATGGTATTTTACGGTTATACTGATACCTTTTTTCTAGCTTTTTCTTGTCTTGGAATAATTTTTTAAAATAATTGGGATATTCCTTTTCAAATATTGCCTTCTCTTCAATTTCATTTACATAGATATAATTGGTGATATTGGTATATAGATAAGGGCTTAAATGTTTCGCCTTTACAACCTGTAAACGCTGTTGTAATTCTTTTGGATTGAGTACTTCATCACTTAATTGAAAAGCTTTATCTAAACCGCTTACGAGTCCATTTCCTATGTCACAGATGTCACCAATCGTTGGGTATTCAGTTGCATTATCGAATGATTTTGAAGATGTTGTGTTAGGGGATTTACATTTGTTTTCAAAATAACGCATCTCCTCATTGATTGTTTCTGAGCTAAGAAGCCAATTTTTATTTTCTGTGAATTGGGCAATTTTCATGTAGGTTACATGGTCGGTTTGATTGCTCTCTTTGATGTTTTCTAAAACCTCTTGCGTCAGTTTTTTATTAGTGTGAAATTTCGTGAAATTTATAAAGGGCTTTTTTTCATTGGATTTAATAAACTTAAATACAATGGTCGAAACGTGGACGTTTTCAAATATAGGTGTTTCATTGAAATGATAAATAGCTTCGAAATAGCCCTGTTGCACCAAATAATTACGTAAACTTTTGGAATGTGTCGTGTTTAACCAATATTCAGGAGTAATAAAAATAAGTTGTCCTCCATCCTCTAAAAGTTCCACCGATTTTAAAATAAAGAGGTACGAATAATCACAAAGACTGTTAAAATGTTTGTTCCATAATTGATTGGAAGAAAGCTCTGTTTTAAGTTCTTGTTCTAAATTTCTCCACCGAATGTATGGAGGATTCCCAATGATTAAATTGTATTTTTTATGGGTATCCATAGCTACAAAACTTTCATTTATAATAGTCTTGGAAAGTGATGCTGGAATCAAACTGTTGTCTAATTCATAGCCCGTGATGTTTTTATGTCCTTTTTTAAGTAATTGTTTTATAAATATACCTTCCCCACAGGAAGGTTCTAGAATCGTAGTGTTTTTAGTTATATCTGCTAGATTTATCATGAAATCTGCAATTAATTCCGGGGTAAAGTATTGCCCATATTTATTTTTCTTGTTATCCGCTACATCGTGAGGTCTATCATCTTCTGATAACAATTTTGTAATATTTTTACTCATAGTACAAAATTACATTAATTACTTTTTTAGGAGTGTTTTTATTTGTTTTTATTTAGTCGTATTGGAGGAGGGTTTTAAAGAAATTATTGTTTTTTTTAGGGTTTGTTGCGTCTTGATAAAATTAGATGGCAGCTAGAAAAGCGAGTAGAGCAGCACGTTCTTTCTTATTTAAATCAAGGTAATATTCTTGCGATTTTTTTGCTTCTCCGCCATGCCATAAGATGGCTTCTTCCAAATTACGTGCGCGTCCATCATGTAAAAAATTGGTATGTCCATTGACTAGGTTTGTGAGTCCTATTCCCCACAAAGGGCGTGTTTGCCATTCATTACCATCGGCCAAAAATTCAGGCCTATTGTCCGCTAAATCGTCTCCCATATCATGTAATAGTAAATCTGTATAGGGATAAATTGTTTGATTGGAAATGGCAGGAATTCCTTTAATGACTCCTGTTATATGTTTAGGAGTATGACAGGCAATACAATTTGCATCTTCAAATAATTGGAAGCCTAAAACGACTGCTGGATCGTCTAAATTTCTTGCTGCAGGAACGGCCAATGTCTGACAGTACACTTCGATTTGATCTAAAATTTCTTGACTTATTTCTGGGGCTGCTTGTTCTAATGGGCTTCCGTTTGTTTGTCCAGCATCTGCTTCGTTAGGGAATAGGGGACTTGTTAGGCCCATATCTCCATGATAAGCACCTGCACTTTGTACCATAACGGAAGGTGCACCTCCTTTCCATCCGAAACGACCTATTTTATGTGTTTTTGAAACAGGATCCCAAACGCGGTTTGCTTTTCCTGAAATTTCATCTTCGTCACTATCTAAAAGGTCTTCTTTTTTAAGTAAGTCTGCTTCTGTGATGGCTTCTAATAAGCCTAAGCCATATACTGGGGGACCTATTCTTGGAGAAAACATTGCATTTGAAGGCATGGGAATGTAAGTATCTGTTACGCCATAAATTGGTTTTTTAAGTATAACCGTAGTTCCGTCCTTAAAATGTACGGGTAAATCTTGATAGGTAATGGTGAATTTTACTTCTGCTTGTTTCCCATAAATTGCGTGATTTTGTAATTGCCCACCAAAACCGGGAGTAGGGTTAGGCCCACCATGAGCATCGGTGCCTGGAATACTGGTTCTTAAGAAAAAACCACTTCTTGTATTAATGTCGTTTGGAAATCCTGCTCTTCCGTCTTTTGGATGGCAAGAGATACAAGATGTATTGTTAAACTGAGCGCCCAATCCTGGGTTAATAACGGCAGGAGCCGTAACAAATGCTTGTTCAAATTGCATGTCGCCAGCTAAGTGAATGGCTAGATTTGCAGCGTTTAAGTTCGTTGCGGGGTTGTCAAAAGAAAAGGACGTATTGGCAAAAATAGTTGTCTTTCCACCAGCATATAATCGTGCTTCTTTATCGGGAATGCTTGTTGGTATATCGTTCGCGTCATCCTTTGAACAGGAGCATATAAATAAGGCGAGCAGTATGAATAGTGGTGTTTTCTTCATGATTTTGTAGTGTATAAAGTGCACTTTCTTTACAAAACGTATAGAAAGTGCACTTTTAATGAGTTTGAAAAAACTTAGATTTTTTTAATAACAGGAGCTATCTGACTTTCTAAAAGGTCTAAAACAGCCAATACTTTATTTTGTGCATTTGTAACCTGAGCACGGTTTGATACAATAGCTGTTGTAAAGGTTCCAGGAATGTTATCAATGGCTTGAATGGCGTCAATCAATGCTTGATTAAATTCTGCATCTAAATCACTGTTGTCTACCTTAATAATATCAGAAAGACCTTTACCGTCTACAAAATAGGTTCCGTTGTAGATGTTTGAAATACTTTTGATATTATTTGAGAAATCAGTTTTTGAATTATGGCTGAATCTTGACTCTTCCTTTGTTTGATCTGCTGATCCAGAATTTCCATTTAAAGGATCTTCAATTTTTCCAGTACCAACTTCGTCAGCGATGGCAATTAAACCTGCAACTAATGTTTCTAAGGCTGATTTTTGAGAGACAAAGACACTGTTGTTTCCTGCCGTTTTAAGGATGTTGGCATAGCTAGATGTCCAAGCATCTGCTAATTGTTGTGTTCTGTTTTTTAAATTTTCAGTGGCGGCAATTAAGTAGTCAAATTCACGGTCTGTAAAATCTTCCAATTGTTTATTCCCGTCTACTGACCACAATAAATATTCGATGGTATGAAACCCTTTGATTTCGTCGATCGCACTTTCTATATAACTTTCATTTAAGACGTCAGAAGAAGCCAATACATTGTTAAGGTCTACTTCGTTTACAGGCCAAGCGTCTATCGCAGGGTCTACACCATCTGTATCTACTGGGCCAAATAAAAATCCTTCTGATTGTTCCCAAGGTGCTCTAGAATCTCTCCATGCTTGCTTTGCTTCATCGTAATTAGAGACCGTTCTGTTGGCTTTAAAATCTGTAACTTCATTCAATAAAATACCTGCTTTATTTGCTAAGTCTGTATAAGTTTCAACAATGACATTGTCCGTTATATTCTTCAGATGTTCTGAATATGAGATTTCCGCCACTACCGGTGTTGGATCATCGTCTTCACAAGAAATAAGTTGGATTGATAATACCGTTAAAAATGCAATTTTTGCAAGGCTGTTGTAATTTTTCATTTGTTTGTTATAAATTAATTAATAGTGAATCCCATTCCTAACAGGAAGGTTTTTTCTTTGTTTTCTGATGACAAGCCTAGGGAGTTGATGGCATAATGTGCCTTTAGATTGACTCTAGGATGGATCATATAATTGGCACCTGCTGTGATTACACTACGTTCCCAACGCGGATTGTCAAAAACATTTCCAGCAGTTTTATACATGCTATCGTAAAAGTCGTATCGGCCAAATAGGAATAGTTTTTTATCCGTAGTTCTAGGTGAAAGTGAAAGGATGTTGTAACCAACTTCGGCATAATACCCCAAGGTGTTTTTAGCAACAGGGGTGCGTTTTACGTTTAGATTATTAGATAACTTTTTATTGGCAGCGGTTATTTTATCTGAATTTTGGAGATTTCCATACAAAACCATGGCGCGGAACTTAAAATTTTCAGTCTCTACATTGGCATGTAGATCTATAATACTTACCGTCCCTGTAATGTGGTCGAGGTCAGGTTTAGGACGGTTGTTATTGGTGTTTCCTATATAAGTACTACATCCTATGTAACCGTTGTTTTTTAAGTTGTAATCGAACCTGCTTGAGAAGGCTAAGTTGTTTGTGTTAATGGTTTCAAACCGTGTTTGATGCCCTCTCTTAATCCAATTGGCTGAGGTAAATCCTACACTTGACAATCCGTTTACTAGAAATAGCTTATAGCTAAATTGCTTGTTTTTTCCAAAATCTCCCAGAAGCTCTATTCCGTTTTCATACCAGCCCATAGGGAGTAAAGTGTTTTCCATAGCCGATCGATAGCCTGTAAAATACTGGGTAGGAGTGTCTAGTTTTGAAGCATTTCCCATGTATAATTTAAGACGACCAATTCGAAAGTTTAACCATGGCTTATATAAGAATAAGATATTGAGTTGCTCTAATTTTACAGCACCTCCAGCTTCTAACTCCGTTTCATATTCTCCAAATTCTTCGAATTTGTCTAATTCCATAGTTATACCAGTACCACCATGCTCAAATTCGAATTCTGTTTTTAATTGAATCTTATCTGTAAAATTATATTTTAAGTATACATTTAGGCGTTCTGTATCAAAAACATCACGCTTTTCTGTATCGGTATCCCAATTATAATTATAATAATTTACGACTCCGTAGGCCTTGTATTCTATTTTTTTTAAGACTTGCGCTTGAGATAAAGCAATGCTCATTACAAAAATGATAAATGTGGTACTTTTCATTTAAAAAACTTTTTTATGAATTTAGAGGGGACAAATGTACTTACTATTCTTATTTAGACCAAATATAAATAGTTCTATTTTGATTTGTTCTAAATAGAGCAGGTTAAGAACTTGTAATCCAGATGTATAGTATTGTTATTTTTGACATTTGGATTCTAGTTGTCAATGGTATTTATAGTGTTTTCCGTAGTGCATATAGACGGTTGTTTGATTAAATAGGAGAGAGGAGGTCAATATTTGGGCAGTTTTAGAAGCAAAAATACACGCGGTCTAATCAACTAAATTCAATAATTACATATCAATTAAATAGATAAGGGATTTAATACGTGATATATTTTGTATTTTGCATGCATATTTGGATGATTTCTCTCCATAAGAAGGAATTGAGATTTTTATATTTAAAACTTATTTTTACAATGAGTACTACACAATTGTCATCAGAACAAGTAATTGCATTAGAAAACAAATATGGAGCCCATAATTATCACCCATTACCAGTGGTGTTAAATAAAGGGGAAGGCGTATATGTTTGGGATGTTGAAGGAAAAAAATATTATGATTTTTTATCTGCTTATTCAGCAGTTAATCAGGGACACTGTCATCCGAGAATCGTAGCGGCATTAACAGAACAGGCACAAAAATTAACCTTAACCTCACGTGCTTTTTACAACGATATATTAGGGAAATACGAAGAGCATATATGTTCATATTTTGGTTTTGATAAAGTATTACCGATGAACACAGGAGCCGAAGCTGTGGAAACGGCCATTAAACTTTGCCGTAAATGGGCTTACGAAGTAAATGGGATTGAAGAAAACGAGGCACAAATAATTGTTTGTGAGAACAATTTCCACGGGCGTACTACTACGATTATTTCTTTTTCAAATGATGAAGATGCTCGTAAAAACTTTGGACCTTACACACCAGGTTTCTTGAAAATACCTTACGATAACGTAGGAGCTTTAGAAGAAATGTTGAAAACGGAGAAAAATATTGCTGGATTTTTAGTGGAGCCTATTCAAGGAGAAGCTGGAGTATATGTTCCAACAGAAGGATATTTAACCAAAGCAAAAGCATTGTGTGAAAAGTACAATGTGTTATTTATAGCAGACGAAGTTCAGACAGGTGTTGCAAGAACAGGGAAACTGTTAGCGGTAAACCATGAAAATGTACAGCCAGATATTCTTATCTTAGGAAAGGCTTTATCAGGAGGAGTATATCCAGTATCTGCGGTATTAGCGAATGATGGTATTATGAATGTAATTAAACCAGGGCAACATGGTTCTACATTTGGAGGTAATCCAATTGCAGCTGCAGTAGCTATTGCTGCTTTAGACGTTATAAAAGATGAGAAATTAGCTGAGAATGCAGAATATTTAGGTAAAATCTTTAGAAAAGAAATTGCTGAATTTGCAACAACATGTGATTTAGTATTGTCTGTAAGAGGGAAAGGGCTTTTAAATGCTATTTTAATTAACGATACGGAAGATAGTTCTACGGCTTGGGATTTATGTATGAAATTGCGTGACAATGGATTATTAGCCAAACCTACCCATGGGAATATCATCCGATTTGCACCACCTTTAGTCATGAATGAGGAGCAATTGATGGAATGTATTGCGATCATCAAAAAAACACTGTCAGAGTTTTAATTAACACTGATTTATACGCATAAAAAAAGGCTCGCAATTTGCGAGCCTTTTTAATATATGATTGCTAGTAAGACTAGTCTCTACGACGTCTTCTACTAGAAAATTCTCTGTTGTCTCCTCCGCGATTTTCACCACCACGATCTCCACGGTCTGAACGTTCACTTCTGTTACGTCCAAATCTTGCTCCAGCTCCTCTGTCTCCTCCAGCTCCTCTGTCTCCTCGGTCACCATCACTTCTAGGGCTTCTTCTTCTGTCACCACCACGATCGTTTCTATCTCTTCCTCCATCTCTACCGCCTTCTCTGCGTCCGCGACTTCTTCCGCCACCTGAGCCTCCGCGACCAGTTCTTTTCTTCTCTGTGATTTCTACATTTACGGTACGTCCGTTAAATTCTGCTTTATCATCTTGGAAAGAAGTTACAGTTTCTTCTGTAAATACTTTGTCTACTTCGAAAAATGAGAATGAATCTAAAATTTCGATTTGTCCAATTTGAAGGTTATTGGTGATTTTTTGATCATTGATCAAGCCAATTAAATTAGCAGGTCTTAAACCATCTCTTCTACCAATATTGATAAAGAAACGAGACATGTTTTCATCAACTTCACGAGTTCTACCACGTTCTTCACGATCACGACCTGCAGACTCATTGTTTAAATCTGGTGCGTTTTTATAATAGTTTAAGAATGCATTGAATTCTAAAGAAACAAATCTTTTGATCAATTCATCACGATCCATTCCTTCCAATGTTTCATGGATAGAAGGTAAGAACTCATTAATTTGAGTATCACTTACATCAATAGCCTTTACCTTATCGATCAATTTCATTAATTGAATCTGACAGATCTCTTCTCCTGTAGGGATTTTTCCTTCTGTAAATTTTCTACCAATTTTCTTTTCGATAGGGAATAATTTTCCTTTTTCACGACGTGTTACTAAAGCAATAGAAATCCCTTTTTTACCAGCACGTCCAGTTCTACCACTACGGTGAGTGTAAGACTCTATTTGGTCTGGTAATTTATGGTTGATTACGTGTGTAAGTTCACTAACATCTAAACCACGAGCAGCAACATCAGTCGCTACTAATAATTGGATGTGTTTTTTTCTGAATTTTTGCATTACAGAATCACGTTGTGCTTGAGATAAATCTCCGTGCAACGCTTCTGCACTATAACCATCCTTGATTAATTTATCAGCAACTTCCTGAGTTTCTCTACGAGTTCTACAGAAAATAATACTGTATATATCTGGATTGATATCTGCAATACGTTTTAAGGCTAAATAACGAGAACGGTCATTCACGATATAAAATTCGTGGCTTACGTTTTCGGTTCCTTTATTTTTTTCTCCTGAAGTAATTTCAACAGGGTTGGTCATGTAGTTACGAGCAATAGCTTCAACTTCTCTTGGGAAAGTAGCTGAGAACAACATGGTTTGTTTAGAGTCTGGAGTTGCATCCAAAATCTTATCCAATTCGTCCTTGAACCCCATGTTCAACATCTCATCTGCTTCATCTAGTACTACCCATTGGATTTGACCTAGATTTAAAGCTCTACGCTTAATTAAATCACAAGTTCTACCTGGAGTACCTACAATAATTTGAGCACCTCTTTTAATTTGACGGATTTGGTCTTCAATACTAGCTCCACCATATACTGTTGCAACTTTAACACCTTTTTGGTATTTAGCAAATTCTCTAATATTGTTACCAATTTGTACCGCTAATTCACGGGTTGGTGATAAAATAATAGCTTGTGCTTGGTTGCTGTTCGTATCCAATAATTGTAATATTGGTAAACTAAATGCGGCCGTTTTACCGGTTCCTGTTTGAGCAAAAGCTTTTAAATCGTCCGTAGATTTAATAATCTGTGGAATAGCACTTGCTTGAATTTGTGTTGGTTCTTTGTAGCCTAAATCGGCTAAGGCGTTTGCAATTTCATCATTCAGCCCTAATTCTTTAAATATCGACATTCTGTAAATTTTTTGATTTACAGACGTCCTGCGTTCCTGTAAATCGGTTTCAGCGGGCAAAGGTACAATTTAAATCCATATCTTTGACTAAAATCAATTATTTATTAATCGTTCTAATTGAGGGGAGAAAAACTTAGAATTAAAATATGCAAATCCGTTTATAACGGTTCCTTCTTTGTTGATAATGATGCTTCTAGGGTATCTACTTGAGAAATAGGAGTGTGCTAATCCGTTTTTAGGAATTTTATATTGTGCACCTAAATGTTGCTTTAAACGTTTATTGGTAATTATGAAATCGTCATTTATTTGAATTCCGACGAATGAAATTGACGGAAATCGCTTTTTAAAATACGATAATCGCATGGATAAATACTTTGGACTCATAAATTCTGTAGACCAGAAATACAATACGGTAGGTTTGTTTTTTATGATTTCACCCACGGAAATAATTTCATTTGCTGAATTGACAAGGTTAAAAGGGGATAGTGGTTGGTTGTTTTTTATAAGCTTACTCTCCTTTATAAGGACTTCTATTTCTTTCCTAAAGTCAATATTGTCACAATTGTCTAAAAATATCTTTAAATTTTCGTCAGTAAAAGAACAGGAGATGTTCCCTTTTAAAAAGTCATTGACCAAGACACTTTTTAATAGTTTGTCTTTAAAATCGCCTTGTGTGATGTTCGTCGCAATCACTTCTAGCATATTTGTAGCGAGTACTTGACATTCCTTATGCGAGGTGATTTTTTTATACCCTGCATTGTAGATGTAATTGGTTACATAATTGGTGTAGGGATAAAATGAAAACAATGCGGTATCATTTAAATTGACATGTTTTCGGTAGTCGTAAAAATGTTCAGATAAGGTAGGAAAATCATTTAGTTTCAATGCGTGTTTGTGAAAATAACTATAGGCTTCTTTTCTTCTTAAAAAAGGAAATTTAATAGAGGCCTCTGCTAAATGGATAAAGCCAACTGAGATGTCTTCTACGGATGATTTAAATTGAGACAGCATGGCTTCTCTTAATTGAAGCATTGAATCTAATTTAGTACTAAATTCCTCTTCTTCAAATCGATAGTAACTGCCAATGATCTTTTCGTCATTTTCTATATTTAGGAGTGCGTTTACTAAAAATTCATTTTTTTCACTTCCTCGACCACTAAACACAAGGTTTTCATCAAAATCCCAGGTGTTTAAATGGATCAATATACTGTCGGTTGGTTCTAGGTAGACATATTGGAATTCTAAACCATGTTTAAAGGTGTACAATCCCTCTTCTAAATTTTTAAATTTTTTAAGAAATGTATTGTGTATGCCTAAACGTATTGTGTCGATGGCTTTACTGTCTTTTAAAAAGATTATAATATCCCCTTTCGGGTTCTTTATATGGCCACCAAAATAGGCGAAAGTGTCTTTTTCTTCGCTGCTAGTACAACTAAACAAGAAGGGGGAAAGGAGCACTGCAAGGATTAAGCTATGGTATTTGTTTAGCATCTAATTATTACTATTTTGCATTCATACAAAAATACTTTCTTTTAGGCTGTGATGTTGTTAATGTGTTGTTAAAAGTTAATAAATGCATTTAAAAACTATTTAATGAAGCGAATTTCATATTTTTGCACAAAATTTAAAAATAGTAGAATGTTATCAGTATCTAATTTATCTGTACAATTTGGAAAACGTATTTTGTTTGACGATGTAAATACAAAGTTTGTTCAAGGGAACTGTTATGGTGTCATTGGCGCTAATGGTTCGGGAAAATCAACCTTTTTAAAAATCCTAGCGGGTGATATAGATCCTACTTCAGGACATGTTTCTTTGGAGAAAGGAAAAAGAATGTCGGTATTATCGCAGGATCACTTTGCGCATGATGAGTTTGCTGTTTTAGAAACCGTATTGATGGGAAACAAAGAGTTGTTTGCTATTAAAAAAGAGATGGACGAAATCTATGCCAAACCAGATTTTTCTGATGCGGATGGTGAAAAAGTTGGAGAACTTGGTGTTATTTTTGAAGAGATGGATGGTTGGAATGCAGAAAGTGCAGCCGCTACTTTATTGTCGTCTTTAGGGATAAAAGAAGAGAAGCATTATACATTAATGGGTGTTTTGGATGGTAAGACAAAGGTACGTGTGCTTATGGCACAGGCGTTGTTTGGATCTCCAGATGTACTTATTATGGATGAGCCTACCAATGATTTAGATTTTGAAACCATTGGATGGCTAGAGAATTTCTTAGCAAATTATGACAATACAGTCATTGTTGTTTCGCATGACCGTCACTTCTTAGATGCTGTTTGTACGCATGTTTCGGATATCGATTTTGGGAAAATAAACCACTATAGTGGAAATTATACGTTTTGGTATGAGTCTAGCCAGTTAGCGGCGAAACAACGTGCACAACAAAACAAGAAAGCAGAAGACAAAAAGAAAGAATTGGAAGAATTTATCCGTCGCTTTTCTGCAAATATGGCGAAGTCTAAACAGGCTACTAGTCGTAAGAAAATGATTGAAAAATTAGACGTAAGCCAAATTAAACCTTCTAGTAGAAGGTATCCTGCGATCATTTTTGAAAGCGATCGTGAGGCTGGAGATCAAATTTTGAATATCGAAGGATTGTCTAAAACCAATAATGAAGGTGAAGTGTTGTTTAAAAACATCGACTTTAACCTAAGTAAAGGTGATAAAGTGGTTATCTTTTCTAAAAATTCAAAGGCTGTAACTACATTTTATGATATCCTAAACGGAACCGTAAAAGCAGACGCTGGTAAATTTAATTGGGGAGTTACAACGAGCCAAGCATACTTACCTGTAGACAATGCATCGTTTTTTGCAGATGCATCTTTAGATCTAGTAGATTGGTTACGCCAATATGCTCAAACCGAAGAGGAGCGAGAAGAAGTACACATAAGAGGGTTCTTAGGTAAAATGATTTTTAGTGGGGAAGAAGCATTGAAAAAATGTAATGTCCTTTCTGGAGGGGAAAAAGTACGTTGTATGTTATCTCGTATGATGATGACTAGAGCCAATGTCTTGATGATAGATGAACCTACCAATCACTTGGACTTAGAATCTATACAGGCCTTTAATAACTCATTAGTAAACTTTAAAGGGACCGTGTTGTTTAGTACACATGATCACGAGTTTGCACAAACAGTTGCCAATAGAATTATTGAGATTACTCCCAATGGTGTAATTGATAAATATGCAACGTTTGATGAATATTTAGAAGATCCTAAAGTAAAGGAATTAAGAGCTAAGTTGTATTCTTAAGAAAAGAGATACTTACAAAATATAAAAAAGGAAGCTAATTAGCTTCCTTTTTTTTTGGCCCTCTTCGGCGGTATTCTTTAAAAATTTGATGTCTAAAATCGCGTTCTGCTTTTGTTAGTTGAATTAGTTTTTTTGCGGAGATTACTTTATTTAAATCTGGAAATAAATGAGCGTGGAGGCTTGCTTTTTCCTTTTTTAAAGCGATGATTCTCTCTAATATTTCATGAGCTTCTTTATCCGATAAGTTATCGATACCTCCTAAATTGTCCAAGCGTTTTTTAATGCCTTTTTCTAAAAGGCGGCTTATTTTTTTGTGGGCTACATGGTGTTGATTGTAGATTGGCCAGAATTTTTCAGCCTCTTTTACATTGAGGTCTAGTGCGTCTGTTATAAATGCTGTTTTTAAAGCTTTAAATTTTTCATGACTTATTCTGTGCTGGTGTTGTGCGTGCATTGTACTGAACAATCCAACAGTCAAAAGGAATAAAAATAAGAATTGTTTTTTCATCTGTTTGTTTTTTAAATAGCTTATTCCTGTCAGGAGTTACCGTGATGTGTGTGGTGAAAGCTATTTGTTAATTTTTATATTAACCTATCTAATCATTAAATAGGATGTTTTCTAAATCGGTTTCTTCTAGGAAATCAAGGGCTTGTTCATCGGAATAAATTCGACTAAAATTATCAAAATCTAATGCTGTAGATGAAACCGGATCTGTAAAATCCTCTACACTAAAAACGAGGTCTCCATTTGCAACCCATAATTCGATATCGCTACTTGAGATGTCTTTAAAAGTTACCGCTTGGGCTTTGTTTACATTTCCTAGTGTAACTATTAGTAATAGGGAGGCGGCAATCGCAAGGGGAGTAAATTTACTTTTAAACAGTGATTTTAATTGAAATAGGCCTTGTTTTTTTGATAGTTTACCCAATACGCTGTCTTCAATATGATCAAAATAATCTACTGGAATTGAACTGTTAGCATCGTTTTCTTGATAGATGATTTCAGCTTTTAATTTTGCGATGACTGTGTCGTCTATGCTTTCTAGATAGTCTTTTGGAAGTGTAAAACGTTCGTTGTCTTTTGAATGTACCTTTTCTAATGTGATTTCTGACAACACGGATTCCGCTACGTTTTTGAAATAATCTTTTGGGATTTCAAAATTGTTAGTTCGAGTGATATCACTCAAAAATTGGATGCTATGCTTGTTTTTATCAGGTTTCATATTGTTATTAAGACTCTTGTTTTTAGGATTGGTTTAATAATTTTTAATTATTTTTTCTATTTTTCTGACCGCATGAAAATAAGAAGCTTTTAGGGCTCCTACAGAAGTGTCTAAAATTTCAGAAATTTCTGTGTATTTTAGTTCTTCATAGTATTTCATATTAAAAACAAGTTGTTGTTTTTGAGGAAGCCTTAAAATAGCTTGTTGGAGTAAAAGTTGAATTTCATCACCGGAAAAATAAACGTCAGATTGTAACGAGGTTCCTAGCTCTGTGTGAAGTTGGCTAATGTCAATATGTTTTTCCTTGGCGCGTTTATTTATAAAAGAGATAGATTCGTTCGTAGCGATCCGGTACATCCAGGAGAAAAGCTTACTGTCTCCTTTAAAGTTATGGATGTTTTTAAATACTTTTATAAAGGTGTTTTGAAGTACATCATCTGCGTCGTCATGTGAAATAACTATTTTTCGAATATGCCAATACAAGCGTTCTTTATACAACGTCATAAGACTACGAAAGGCTTTTTCTTTCGTAGCCGTATGCTGTAGTGCTGTAATAAGTTCGCGTTCGTCGTTCACTAGTTGTATTTTAGTTTAGACTCCTCTTTTTGTAAAAGGTTTAAGTGCTAGTAGAAATTATTTTTTCTTTTTAAATTTTCGTTTAGAATAGCCAAACAAACGTTCTTCTTTTATGATGTCAGCAATTCCGGAAGGAAGCATTTCTTCCCAACCTTCTTCTCCGTCATCGATCATTTTTAAGATCGTTCTCGAAAAGACATCTAATATTTCTGGACTGTAATTTTTAATATCTACTACTTTTCCGTTGTATTTGAAGAATTTGTACAATTCTTTCATACGTGGATGTACTTTTAAGTTTTCGCTAGTTTTAATTTCTCCTGTTCGTTGATCTTTAAGAGGATATAGGTATATTTTTAAATCTTTAAAGAATAATTTACCAAAGGCCTCTAGGATTCCACCACTTAAATTACGGTAATATTTTTGGTCAAAAATTTGCACAAAATTATAGACACCCATCGCTAGTCCGATACGTTTCTTTGTGAATTCAGAAAAATATTCTACTAATTTATAGTATTCTTGGTAGTTCGTAATCATGACATTCTGACCTAGTGAACACAAGAGTTCTGCACGGTCAAGAAAGTCTCTTTCGTCAATTTTTCCTCCAGAAATTAAATTTGTTAGCGTAATTTCAAAAATTATTTTTGTCCTGGCTGGATCTACTTTAGTTTCGTTTAAAAACATTTCCCTTGCCAATTCAAACATTTCTATATTTACCTTGGTTACCGGTCTAAAACTCCCACGTAAGGCTAGTATGTTTGCTTTGTATAGCTGTTGTGCAGGCAACAAGTTGTTTCCGTCAGGTCCGAACATTACAGCGTTTGTAAAGCCATTCTTTACCAGTAATAAACTCATCAATCTATTGTCCACATAAGAAAAACGAGGACCAGAAAAGTTGATCATGTCCAATTCTATTTGGTCAGGTTCTATATTGTGGTAGAGGGATTTTAATAATTCTTTAGGGTTATCGTGTAAATAAAAACAACCATAAATTAAATTTACGCCTAATAAACCCAATGTTTCTTGTTGTTGTTTTGCATCATTTTCCTTAAAACGAACATGTAATATAATTTCGTTATAAGGCTCTAAAGGATCCAATTGAAATTTTACTCCTAACCAACCATGGCCTTTAAATTTTTTGACAAAATCTATTGTTGTTACAGTGTTCGCATATGTGAAAAATATTTTTTCGGGATGTTTCTTTCTGCTTAATCTATCCTCCATGAGCTCTAATTCATGGGATAGCATTCCTTTCAATCTTTTTTCTGTGACATAGCGACCATCAGTTTCGATACCGTAAATGGCATCGGAAAAATCTTTATCATAGGCACTCATCGCTTTTGCAATGGTTCCAGAAGCACCACCTGCTCTAAAAAAGTGTCTTGCGGTTTCTTGTCCTGCACCTATTTCGGCAAAGGTTCCGTAAATATTTTGATTTAAGTTTATTTTTAACGCCTTAGACTTAGCTGAGGGAACATCAATAATTACAGTATCTCCTTTTAAAACGATAGCCATTTTATGTTTTTTTGATTTAGAGCAAATTTATGAAATTTTATGGGGTTTTTTTTAATAAAGTGACAAATTTCATAGTTTTTAATTATTAATATAATAGCGGTGGTTTTATTTTGATTGTTAAATAGGGGAGTGTTTTAGACTGTTTTTTCACCAGAAGGTATTTAGGATGGTTGATAGTAAAAAAAAACGAGCCTTTTAAAGCTCGTTTTTTAATCTATGTTTAGTGGGGGATTACATGTTTTTTAATTCACTTACTAGTTTTCCTAAAGCATCTTTGGCATCACCAAACAGCATGGATGTTTTTTGATTGTAGAAAAGTTCGTTTTCTATTCCCGCATATCCAGGTTTCATACTTCGCTTGTTTACCACGATGTATTTTGCATTTTCAGCTTCTAAAATAGGCATTCCATAAATAGGACTACTCGGGTCGTTATGAGCTGCAGGATTTACTACGTCATTGGCCCCTACAACAAATACAACATCTGTGTTTGGAAATTCAGGGTTTATGTCTTCCATTTCTATCAGCCTGTCATAAGATACATTTGTTTCAGCCAATAGTACATTCATATGCCCAGGCATACGTCCAGCAACTGGATGAATGGCGTATTTTACTTCCACTCCTTTTTTTATGAGTAATTCTTCAAGTTCATGAATGATGTGTTGGGCTTGGGCTACTGCTAAACCATAGCCAGGAATAATAATAACCTTGTTTGCGTAATTCATTAAAATGGCAACATCGCTAGGGGTGGTTTCCTTGATGTTTCCTTTTATTTTTCGAGAGGCTTCATCCGTAGCTGTAGAAGTGGTCGCTCCAAATGCTCCAAAAATAACACTACTTAAAGACCTATTCATCGCATCACACATGGCAAACGTTAATATGGTACCAGCAGAACCTACAAGGATTCCTCCGGTTAGCATCACCATATTTCCATATAAAAAACCTCCCAATGCTGCGGCCAATCCTGTAAAAGAATTTAGCAGTGAGATTACTACAGGCATGTCTGCTCCACCTATAGGGAGAACAAATAGAACTCCGTAGGCCAATGCTCCCACAAACAATACATAAAGGTATAATTGACTATCTATTCCTTGGTATGCTATAAATCCAGCAAAGGCGACTAGGACAATAAAAAACAGGTTGTTTATGATATTGTACTTGGGAATACGGATGGGTTTATTAATTGTTCCATTTAATTTTCCCCAGGCAATCATACTTCCAGAAAAGGAGATACTTCCAATAATTAATCCTGCTAGAATGGTGACAATAGATAATGTTTGACCTTGGTAATGGTGAAACTCTATCAGTCCAATAAGTGCGGCACTGGCACCTCCCATTCCGTTGAAAATAGAAACGAGTTCAGGCATTTTTGTCATCGCTACTTTTTTAGCCACAAGCCATCCTATAATTGTTCCTATTAAAATAGCGATTCCTATCAATACATAAATCATCATAGGAACCTCCTTAGGGTAAATAAAAATGGTTCCTATAATGGCAATTCCCATTCCAAATGCTGCAATTAAATTCCCTTTACGGGCTGTTTTTGGGTGTCCAAGCATTTTTAAACCGAGTATATATGTAATTGAGGCAACTAAATATATAAGTGTAAGTATGAATTCCATTATTTTTTCTTTTTAAACATTTCTAACATGCGGTCTGTAACAACAAAACCACCTACTACGTTTAGTGTGCCTAATAATACGGCTACAAACCCAAGGGAAAGTGCTAGGATATTGTCAGGTTCTGAACCTAACATTACTAAAATTGCACCCACCACCACCACACCATGTATGGCATTTGCTCCTGACATTAAAGGGGTGTGTAAAACAGCAGGTACATGACCTATAATTTCTACTCCAACAAATATCATCAGAATAACGATGTATATCATTTGAAGATTTGCGGTTATAAATTCAATCAATTCTGTCATTGTTATTGTTTTACAGTTCCGTTATGAACGATTAATGTAGCTTTTGTAATTTCATCTTCTAAATCCCACTTAAAGTTATTGTCCTCATCGGTCAAATGCTTTAGGAAGTTGAAAACGTTTTTCCCAAACAATTCACTGGCATTTGTGGCAACACTTTCTGGAGAATTGGTCGTTCCAATGATTTTAACGCCGTTTTCTACCACGATCTTGTTGAGTTTACTCAATTCACAGTTTCCGCCTTGGCCTGCTGCGAGATCCACAATTACAGCGCCTTCTTTCATTTGGAGTACTTGTTCCTTTGAAATTAAAATAGGTGCTTTTTTTCCAGGAACAAAAGCAGTTGTAATTACTAAATCAGCTTGGAAAAGAGATTTGTCAACCGCTTCTTTTTGTCTTCTTTTATAATCATCAGAGGCTTCTTTTGCATAACCACCTTCTTCTTTTTCTCCGGTATTGTCTACGCTTATAAATTTGGCTCCTAAAGATTCTGTCTGTTCTTTTGTGTCTTGTCTAATGTCGGTTGCTTCTACAATGGCTCCTAATCTTTTTGCGGTAGCGATTGCCTGTAGGCCAGCAACACCAACTCCATAAATAAGAACTCTTGAAGGAGTAATCGTTCCTGCAGCGGTCATCATTAATGGGAATATCTTAGACATTTCGTAAGCTCCTAAAATCACTGCTTTATAACCAGCAAGATTGTTTTGTGAACTTAAAATATCCATGTCTTGGGCACGGGATATTCTCGGAATAGCATCTAAAGAAAAAGAAGACACCTTTTTACTTGCCAAAGCCGTGATGATGGCTGGATTTGAAAGGTGAAACAGTAAACTTACCGTAGATTGACCTTCTTTTAGTAGTTTAATTTCCTCTTCTTCAAAAGGGTTAATTTTGACTACAATATCAGATTGCTGAAATATAGAAGCATGGTCTAGCATAGTAGCTCCTGCTTTTTCGTATTTAGAGTTTTTGAAATTGGATGCCTTTCCAGCATCTTTTTCTACCAAAATTTCAAAACCTTTTGATTTAAATAATTTTGCGATAGTAGGGGTGACAGCGACTCGTTTTTCTCCCTTGCGACTTTCTTTTAGAAAACCTATTTTCATATATGTAGTTATTTAGTATTTACTGTTAATTTATGTGTTCTAAATGGCTATGAATAGATTCATTTAGAGATTGTTAAATGTTAGGACTGTAAATAAAGATACGTTGTACTTCTTGTTATGAAAACGACTACCTGTGTAAAAACAAATAGTAATAGCAGTAAATCTAAGTTCTTTTTATTGTGTATTCTATGATAAAAGTCAAGCTATTTGAAATAGGGGAGTTGCTAAAAATCTTGTGTTATGTGTGGTATTCTGGCATGTTATTTTTGTTTTGAGTGATGAATAGAAGCACTGGTTTTATTTCTTTTTATGAAAAATGATACTGATTCTAAATAATAAAATTAATTTTGAGCAATGAAAAATATAAAAGTAACTTTTTTAGGGACGGGAACCTCTACTGGGATACCCGTTATAGGGATGGAGCATCCTGTTTTTTTGTCTGCTGATAAAAAGGATAAACGCTTGCGTGTTTCTATAAAAGTGGAATGGGAGGGAGCTTGTTATATTGTGGATTGTGGCCCTGATTTTCGCTATCAAATGTTGCGAGAAAACGTACAACATATAGATGGTGTTTTGTTTACACATGAACATGCTGATCATACGGCTGGCTTGGATGATGTGAGGCCCTATGCATTTAAGCTTGGAAAGCTGCCTTTTTATGCACAAAAAAACGTCTTGGACTCTTTAATAATAAGGTTTAATTATATCTTTAATGATGAAAATAAATATCCTGGAGCTCCATATATAGAACAGCATGTTGTAGCGGATAGTCCTTTTGAATTAAAGGGGCTAATTGTATTGCCGATTCAAGTGATGCACGGAAATCTACCTATTTTAGGCTATAAATTTGGTGAGAAGTTTGCTTATGTTACTGATGCAAAGGCTATTGCTAAAGAGGAATTAGATAAATTGAAAAATTTAGATGTTTTAGTGATAAATGCAGTGCGTTTTAAGCCACATCACTCACATTTAAGTTTGGAGGAAGCGCTGGTAATAATTAAATATTTAAAACCAAAACAGGCGTATTTAACACATATAAGTCATTATTTGGGCTTGCATGAGGATTTGCAAAAAACATTACCAGACAATGTGTTTGTGGCTTATGATACCTTGGGGATTCAAATTCCTTTATAGATTGAGTGGGGAAGAGTTTTGTAGTTCCTTGAGTGAAAGGTGAGGAAAAGGGATGGTTTTCCCCAACTTTTAGTCAAAGACCTAAGGTCATACAATCCGAGTTTCTGTAGAAACGAGTTGATTTGTAGTTTTTTATCTTACAATATTGACTTCTATGTCTAAAGAGATGTCAAAAGTCTTTAAGACAGATGTTTGAATTTTTTCAGCTAAAGCGTAAATTTCTTTACCCGTAGCATTTCCGTAATTTACAAGTACTAAAGCTTGATTTTTATGGACGCCTGTATCTCCGTAACGTTTTCCTTTAAAACCACATGTTTCTATAAGCCATCCTGCTGGTATTTTTATGTTGTCATCACTTACTTTATAAAATGGCATAGAAGGATAGTTGCCCTGTATTTTTTCAAAAACAGCAGTGTTCACCACTGGGTTTTTAAAAAAGCTACCACTATTTCCAATATCTTTTGGGTCAGGTAATTTAGAAGTTCTAATGGCGATAACGGCCTTAGAAACATCCTTAATACTAGGTTCTGTAATGTTGTTTTCTTTTAATGCTGCTTGAATGGCTCCGTAACCATCGTGAATTTGATGCGTTGTTTTTGTCAGTTTAAAAGAAACGGTGGTAATAATATAAGCTCCTTTTAACTCGTTTTTGAAAATAGAATTTCTATATCCAAAATCACAGTCCTCGTTGGAGAAAATTCGGGTTTTACCAGTCGCAATTTCTACTGCGGTAACCTGATGTATAGTGTCTTTTACTTCCACGCCATAGGCACCTATGTTTTGGATAGGGCAGGAGCCTACATTTCCAGGGATCAAAGAAAGATTTTCTAATCCTCCGTAGTTTTGATCGATACACCAAAGTACAAAATCATGCCAGTTTTCTCCGGCATTGGCTGTTACAAAAACATCGTTATCTTGTGTTTCTTGGATGATGATTCCTTCAATATTTAATAAAACCACTAGTTTTTTAATATCAGAAAGAAGTAACATATTACTTCCTCCACTAATAATAAAAAGGTCTTTTTCTGTAGCTAAAAGCGTTTTAAGCGCCATTACAGAAGTAATTTCAACAAATCTTTCGGCATTGACATCAATGCCGAAAGTGTTGTATTGTTTTAAAGAAATGTTATGTTGTATTTTCAACTTAGGCTTTGTATAATTTTAATGCTTCCTTTAATAGTTCAACCGATCTTACCAATGCTTCTTGTTTAAGCACATATGCAATTCGGATTTGATTGGTACCGACTCCTGGAGTGGAATAAAATCCAGCAGCAGGGGCAACCATTATCGTTTGGTTATTAGAACTGAAATCTTCTAGCAGCCATTGTGCAAAATTGTCAGCATCTGCAATAGGTAATTCTACTACACAGTAAAACGCTCCTTTGGGAGTGGCTACTTTTACACCTTCTATTTTTTGTAGTTCATGAATCAAAATGTCACGACGTGCTTTGTATTCTACAATAACATCTGTAAAATAACTTTCAGGAGTTTCTAAGGCCGCTTCACTAGCTATTTGTGCATAGGTAGGAGGACTTAATCTCGCTTGAGCAAATTTCATGGCAGTTTGCATTACTTCCTTGTTTTTAGAAATAATACAACCAATTCTCGCTCCACACATACTGTAACGTTTGGAAACGGAATCTATTATGATCGCGTGTTCTTCCAAACCAAATCCTGATAATACAGAATGATGTTTTACTTCTTCGTCGTATATGAATTCGCGGTATACTTCATCAGCAATTAAAAATAAGTCGTGTTTTTTTACAATTTCGGCTAATTTTTGGATTTCTTCCTTTGAGTAAACGTATCCTGTTGGATTTCCAGGGTTGCAGATAAGAATTGCTTTGGTCTTGGCTGTGATTAGCTTTTCAAATTCAGAAATTTCTGGCAATGCAAAACCGTTATCTATGCTTGACATGATCGGTTTAATGGTGACACCTGAAGCGGTAGAAAAACCATTGTAGTTGGCATAAAAAGGCTCTGGGATAATTATTTCATCGCCATGATCACAGACAGTTCCTAAAGCAAATAATAAAGCTTCGGACCCTCCTGTAGTTACAATTATATGTTCTGCACCTATATTAATATTGTTTTTTTGATAATAAGCCGCGAGTTTCGTACGGTATTGCTCGGAACCTTCAGACATGCTATATGCTAACACGTTTATTTCGTTTTCACGAATTGCTTTTAGTGCAACTTCCGGTGTTTGAATGTCTGGTTGTCCTATATTTAAATGAAATACTTCAACTCCCTTTTTCTTAGCTTTTTCAGCAAAAGGAACTAATTTTCTGATTGGTGATTCAGGCATGTTTAAGCCCTTTGTAGATATCTTTGGCATGTTAAAATCGATTAATATTGAGATACAAAATTGCAAAATATTTTTGAATTTCATTGCTTATTTATATAAAATTCTGAGCTTAAATATTCTCCAATTATTAGGTGTATTCTTTCTGTTATTGTATCTTAGAAGGCTAAACTGTTGACTTTTGATGAATTGTAGACCTCTTGTTATCTTTCTGTTTGTTTGTGGTTTTTTTTTACACCATACACATGGACAAGGGGAGTTTCATTTAAGAGGTCCTAAAAGCAAACAGCAACTTTCTTTTATCCATAAAAATAATTTGATTATTATTCCTGTGAAGGTTAATGGAAAAGAATTGAACTTCATCTTAGATACAGGAGTGAGTAGGACTATTTTGTTTAGTTTAAACGAAATCGACTCCTTGGGTTTAAAGAGGGTTAAGAAGGTTAAAATTAGAGGTTTGGGGTCTAAGGATCCCGTGAACGCTCTTCTGTCTCAAAACAATAAAATACAACTACAAAACATTGTAAGTTTACATCAAAATCTACTCTTTATATTAGACAGCGACTTTGACCTGTCAGCAAAACTTGGACTCACGATTCATGGTATTATTGGCTATGAATTGCTGAAGGATTTTGTTGTATCTATAGATTATTCAAACAAGAAAATCACTTTTTATAGGCACGCTGAATTTCGAACTAGAAAAATTAAAAATTACGAAAAATTACCGTTAACTTTTTATAATAACAAACCTTATGTACATGTAAACATAAAGTTAAAAGAACAAGACGATCCTCTTTTAGTGAAATTATTGATTGATTCTGGAGGGAGTGAAGGACTGTGGTTGTTTAAAGATAGTAACCCTTTTATTATAGCTCCGGAACATTATTTCCATGATTATTTAGGGGAAGGCTTGAGCGGTGTGATTATGGGGAAAAGAGCAAAAATTTACAGTGTTTTTATGGGAGATTACGAATTGAAACAGCCTACGGTTGCTTATCCAGATTCTTCGGCAATTGTAATTGCAAGAAAACAATTGGATAGAAATGGAAGTGTTGGAGGGATGATTTTAAGTAGGTTTAAGCTTGTTTTAGATTATAAAAATGAAACACTTTATCTTAAAAAAGCAAGGAAATTTAATGCGCCATTTAACTATAATATGAGTGGAATAGAATTGATGTATAGTGGGCAAGTATTAGTGAAAGAAACCGAGACCTCCATGCTTCCAGAAGAGGGAGTGTCAACAAGTGGTGTTGAGAATATTGTAGTAACTATAAATTATAATTACAAATTTGTTTTTAAACCATCCTATAGAATATTCTCCGTTCGTGAAAATTCGCCTGCTTATCTCGCGGGTTTGCGTGAGGATGATATATTCTTATCTGTGAATAATAAAGCAGCTCATCTTTTTAGTTTGGAAGAAATTGTAGATTTGTTTTATAGTAAACCCAATCGTAAATTTAAAATTAAAGTAAATAGAAATGGCTATGAACGTAGTTTTAAATTTAAATTAAAAAAGCTTTTTTAAAGGGGGTGGACTTTTTTAAACAAAAAAAAACTCCGAGGAATCGGAGTCTTTTTTATCGCCTAATAAGTAGTGATTACTTTGACGCTTTCTTTTTGGCTAAGGCTGGGTTTTTTCCAACAATTCCTTTTATACGTAAACGCTTCATTTTTTCTGTAGCATTAGAATAAACGGTAATGGTCTTTGAAAAACCTCCAACTCTATTTGTTGCATATTTTACATCAATTTCTCCAGTTTCTCCTGGCATAATTGGGTGTTTAGGTTTTTTAGGTGTCGTACAACCACAACTAGATTGAATACGAGAAATAATTAAAGGAGATTTCCCTGTGTTTTTAAATTTGAAGGTTCTTACTCCATCTGCTTTGTACTCAATTTTCCCATAGTCAATCACTTCCGCTTCAAATTCGAATACTGGAGCATTAGGATCAATGGTAGCAATAGTTTTTTCTTGTGCCATTGCACTCATGGTTATAAAACCGATACATAATATTGTAAATAATTTTTTCATATTTTTGTTTTTTAAATGGTAAAGTTAGTCTTTTTTTATGTTTTCAAAAAATTTTTAGTTCAGTACTATAATCGTACATTTGCCTTTCTATTTGCAAATATTAGACCAAAATGAATTTAGCAACAAAATACAACCCATTAGAGGTTGAAGATAAATGGTACGACTACTGGATGAAAAATAATTATTTTCATTCGACGCCTAATGAAAAAGAAGCTTATACAATTGTAATTCCACCACCCAATGTAACCGGTGTATTACATATGGGGCATATGTTAAATAACACCATTCAAGATGTTTTGATTAGACGTGCGCGTTTGAAAGGATTTAATGCTTGTTGGGTACCTGGAACGGACCATGCTTCTATTGCTACGGAAGCAAAAGTAGTTGCTAAACTGAAAGAAGAAGGGATTGACAAAGCTGATCTTACAAGGGATGAGTTTTTAAAACATGCTTGGGATTGGACGGATAAACACGGGGGAATTATATTAGAACAACTAAAAAAATTAGGTGCTTCTTGTGATTGGGAACGTACAAAATTTACTTTGGATCCAGATTTAAGTGAAGCCGTGAACACCATTTTTGTTGATTTATACAAAAAAGGATTGATTTATCGTGGTTATAGAATGGTGAACTGGGATCCTTCAGCGAAAACAACCTTGTCTGATGAGGAAGTAATCTTTGAAGAAAAAATGGGTAATTTATATTATATTACTTATAAAATAGAAGGTTCTGATGATGTGTTAACTGTAGCGACCACTAGACCGGAAACTATTTTAGGAGATACTGCTATTTGTATCAATCCAAACGATCCACGATTTTCTCATTTAAAAGGAAAACGTGCTATTGTGCCTATTGCAAACAGATCTATTCCTATTATTGAGGATGAATATGTAGATATCGAATTTGGTACAGGTTGTTTAAAAGTAACACCTGCACATGATCAAAATGATAAAGTTTTAGGAGAGAAACATCAATTAGAAGTGATTGATATTTTAAATGATGATGCTAGTTTGAATAAAAACGGATTGCATTATCAAGGGAAAGATCGTTTTGTGGTTCGTAAGGAAATCACAGCGGAATTAAAAGAATTAGGTTGCTTGACTAAGGTAGAGCAGCACTTGCATAAAGTAGGGACTTCGGAACGTACAAAAGCGGTGATTGAACCTAAAATTTCTGCCCAGTGGTTCTTGAAAATGGATTCTATTGTACCACCTGCTTTAAAGGCGGTGTTAGAAGACGAAGAAATAAAATTATACCCAAAACATTATAATAGTACCTATAAACATTGGTTAGAGAATATCCGCGATTGGAATATCTCTCGTCAATTATGGTGGGGACATCAGATTCCAGCATACTTTTATGACGAAGGAGTCAATGATTTTGTGGTTGCAGAAACCATTGAAGAAGCAAGTAAATTGGCTTCAGAAAAATTAGGAAAGGAAGTAACAGTAGCTGATTTAACACAAGATCCAGATGCATTGGATACTTGGTTCTCTTCTTGGTTATGGCCTATCTCTGTTTTTGATGGGATTCGTAATCCAGAAAACGAAGACTTTAAATATTATTACCCAACAAACGATTTAGTAACCGGACCAGATATTATTTTCTTCTGGGTGGCACGTATGATATTTGCGGGCTATGAGTTTAAAAATGAAAAACCTTTTAGCAATGTTTATTTTACAGGAATTGTAAGAGACAAGCAAGGTAGAAAGATGTCTAAGTCTTTAGGGAATTCTCCAGATCCTATTGAGTTGATGGAAAAATATGGTGCCGATGGTGTACGTGTAGGAATGTTATTATGTGCGGCTGCTGGAAATGATTTATTATTCGAAGAAGAACTATGTGCACAAGGACGTAACTTCTCTAATAAAATATGGAATGCTTACCGTTTGGTACAAGGATGGGAAGTTTCTGAAACAATACCACAACCTGAGTCTGCTAAAATAGCGATCGAATGGTATGCGTCTAAATTCCAAGAAGTAATTGCTGATATCGATAAATCATTTGAGCAATACAGAATTAGTGAAGCACTAATGAGTTTGTACAAATTATTCTGGGACGATTTCTCTTCATGGTTCTTGGAGATGGTAAAACCAGGCTATCAACAACCAATTGATGCAACATCGTACAAAGCGATTATCGCATTTTTTGAAGATAACTTAAAAGTGTTACATCCATATATGCCTTTTATTACAGAGGAATTATGGCAAAACATTACGGATAGAACTCCAGAAGAAGCGCTTATTATTGCAGAATATCCTACGACTAAGGAAGTAAATACGGTACTTTTAAAAGAGTTCATCGTAGCGAAGGAAGTTGTTTCTGGAATTAGAACGATTAGAAAAGATAAAAATATAGCCTTTAAGGACACCATTGAATTGTTTGTGATAAACAACGAAAAAGCAGCAACTAATTTTGATGCGGTGATCCAAAAAATGGGGAATGTTTCTGAACTGTCTTACGTTTCAGAAAAAGTGGAAGGCGCGTTAAGCTACCGTGTAAAATCGAACGAATATTTTATTCCGATGGTTGGAGCAGTGGATGTTGAAGCAGAAAAAGCAAAATTAGAAGAGGAACTTAAATATACACAAGGATTTTTAAATTCTGTATTGAAAAAATTAAGTAATGAGCGTTTTGTAAATAACGCACCTCCTAAAGTTATTGAAATCGAACGTAGTAAACAGGCAGATGCCGAAGCTAAAATTGAGACCTTAAAGTCTAGTTTAGCTGCTTTGTAAAGAAGAGTAACTATAGTATATAATTGAAGCCTGTAATCGTGAGATTACAGGCTTTTTTGTTTTTTTAAGAAAACGATTCTTCAAGGTATGAAATTAGCAGGTGTTTTCATAAAGAGAGTTGTTTTGAAAACTAGCAGCATTCATGAAGGTACATATGCGTCACTTTGAATGGCTTTTTTTTGCCTCCTTAAAAAACACCTCATAAAAGTCTCCTTTTTAGGTTCGTTTTATTCATCCCTTTTTTATTTAATAAATTGGAATTCATGAGGCAGCATAGCTGGTTTTGGAGAAATAACTGCGAAGCAACTCACGAACACCCCTAAAATAAAATCATTAAAGCTTAATCCAAAAACTACGATGAGATCATCATGTCGTACCTCCTCGTGATGAACATACAGGGTGAAATCACGTCAATGCTAGATAGTAGTTTTCTACTGATTTTAAAGTGAAACCAGTAGAAAACTATATTGAAATTTTGACTAAGTCTAAAAACATCCTTTGTGTTGTGGTTCTTATATTTCAAAAATCACGCGAGCTGAAGACTTCTATTACATTAATTTTTTATGATCAATTAATGAGAGGGGAGAGGTAAAGTACCTACACCTTCCGTACATCAAATACTTTACCACCATTTAGTTTTTTCTTCTTGTAAAGCTTAAAGATGATTTTTGCAACATCATCTGGATCCAAGAGCTTTCCTTTCAAATGGAACTCGATAAATCGTTGAGAAGATTTGAACTTTTCAGGGGCTACTGCACGTACTTCCTTTTGCATGTCGGTATCTACAACTCCAGGGTAGATGTTGGCTATTTTAATAGGGAATTCTCTTTTTTTCTGTTCTTTAGAAATTACTTTGGCCATCATGTCAAGTCCTGCTTTGGAAGCACAGTACATACTCCAACTTCCGTAGGCATTATGTGCAGCTCCTGAGGAGATATTAATGATGTTTTTACGACATTTCCAATGTTCAGTTTGCTTTATGAAAAGCGCACTCGTTTGCATGGGAGCCGTTAAGTTTACATGGATTGTTTGTTGGATGCTTTCTAGTGAGATGTTCC
>NVRM01000085.1 GCA_002400885.1 Flavobacteriaceae bacterium | reverse complement strand
TTGGAAGAATTTAAAAGTGACAGATCGTCCAATTTTGACTATTTTTAACCATCAAGAAAATAATTAAAAACGGTCAACACTAATCAGGGACATTCACAGCACTTGAAACTTGATATTTTACAATTATGGAATACAATAGGTTAGAAAAAACTAGCGTATGTAGACCACATACAGCACATGAGAATCAGTAAAAAAACAAAAAAAGGTTCGACAAATGCCGAACCTTTTCTTTAATTTTATACCATTTATTTTTTATAAATGTGCATCAATTTTACCAGCATATGTAGCTTTAGGAGCAACACCTACTTGTTTATCAACTATTTCTCCATTCTTGAAAATGATTACTGTAGGGATATTTCTAACTCCATATTTAGCTGCAAATTCTTGATTTGCATCTACATCTAATTTCCCTACTACTGCTTTCCCTTCGTATTCTTTAGCTAATTCCTCTACAATTGGTCCAACCATTCTACAAGGTCCACACCATGCTGCCCAAAAATCTACCAATACTGGCTTATCTGATTTTAAAACTACTTCTTCAAAATTAGCGTCTGTTATTTCTAATGCCATGTTTTCTTATTTTTATATTATTCTTAAGGACAAATATACTCATTTATTTATCTATTTAAGCCTCCCCTTTAATCAGTTTATTTTATACAATCATCAAATGAATTTATAAAACTAATTACTAACATTTGTTACAAAAACCACCATTTCAGAACAGTCGTTAAACCGGCTCTAACTTTTTACTAGAAAACCTCCTTAGCAATTGTATAGATATTACTGGATTTCCCCATCGAATAAAAGTGAACTACAGGAACCCCTGCTTGGATAAGTTCCTTTGACTGCTGTATCGCCCAAGCAATCCCTACTTGACGAATTTCCTTGTTATTTTTACACCCTTCTATTTCTCGCACCAATACATCGGGTAAATCCAATTTAAACACCTGCGGTAAAACCTGCAAGTGACGAGAGATAGCAATGGGTTTTATCCCTGGTATTATAGGCACGTTAATCCCTATTTCTTTCGCCTTCCTAACAAATTCAAAATATTTTTGATTGTCAAAAAACATTTGAGTTACCACATAATCTGCACCTGCATCCACTTTTTGTTTGAGACGTCTCAAATCCGCATCCATACTTGGAGATTCCATATGTTTTTCTGGATATCCAGCCACCCCAATGCAAAAATTTGCCTTATGAGGAGTCTCAATAATCTCGTGTAAATATTTCCCTTTGTTTAAATCGCTAATTTGGCTTACCAAATCTACCGCGTACTCATTCCCTCCATCTACAGGCTTAAAATACTGCTCATGCTTCATAGAATCCCCTCGTAAGGCCATCACGTTATCCAAACCTAAATAATGACAATCTACCAATACGTATTCTGTTTCCTCCTTGGTAAAGCCTCCACATAACACATGGGGAATCGCATCCACATTATACTTGTATTTTAAGGCCGCGCAAATCCCTACAGTCCCTGGACGCATTCTGGTAATTTTCTGTTCTAATAATCCATTTCCCTTAGCGATATAAATACGCTCCTCCCTAGAAGTTGTTACATCTATAAATGGAGGATTAAACTCCATCAATGGATCTATATTCGCATACAAATCGTTGATGTTTTGCCCTTTCTGTGGCGGAATAATCTCAAATGAAAACAATGTTTTCCCTTTTGCCTGTTCTATATGTTCTGTTACTTTCATTAGTGTTCGTTGCTGATTACTCGTTATTTATTGTTAGTAGTACTCTTAACCGTTTCCTGTTGCAGTCCTCGTCTCCACGAGAATAACAGTTGTTGGCTGCTAGTTTATTGATTGGCTAAATTGGGGAATAACCATTTTTGTGCTTTCTTCTTTGTAATTCCTTTTCTTTTTGAATAGTCCTCAAGCTGATCATCTGTTATTTTCCCAAGACCAAAATACTTCGCGTGTTCATTAGCAAAATAATAACCTGACACAGCGGAGGCAGGCCACATGGCCAAGCTTTCTGTTAATTTGACCCCAATTATTTTTTCTACTTGTAACAGTTCCCAAATAGTTTCTTTTTCTAAATGATCGGGACAAGCTGGGTAACCTGGTGCAGGCCTAATCCCGAGGTATTTTTCTTTTATTAATTCTTCATTACTCAGGGATTCATTATGAGAATAGCCCCAATGTTGCGTTCTTATTTTTTTATGTAGATATTCTGCAAAAGCTTCTGCAAAACGATCTCCAATCGACTGCACCATAATTGCCGTATAATCGTCCTCCTGGTCCTTGTATTTTTTAGAGAGCTCTTCCACACCAAAAATAGCCACACAAAAAGCCCCCATATAATCTTGAATCCCCGAAGATTCCGGCGCTATAAAATCTGCCAAAGCAATATTAGGAACACCCTCTCTTTTCTTTAACTGCTGACGTAAGGTTCTAAACGTAACCTGTGCTTTTCCTCTGTTGCTAATAATGATATCATCTTTAGCATCACTATTTGCTTCAAACAGCCCAAAAACAGCTTTGGGCTTAAACAATTGTCCTGAAATCACATCCTTGATCACAGCATTGGCATCGGCATATAATTGCGTCGCTTGCTCCCCTACTACGACATCACTTAATATGGTTGGGAATTTCCCATGTAAATCCCAGGTCTTAAAAAAGGGTTGCCAATCTATAAACGGCAACAAATCTTTCAAGCTTACTTGCTGTAACATCTGCACCCCTAACTCTTTCGGTTTTTGAAGATTTACAGACGTCCAATCTATCTTAAATTTATTTTTTCTCGCCTCAGCTATTGATACGTAATTTTTAGTTTTCCCCCTGTTTAAAAATGTCTCTCTAAATGCAGCATAGTCTTCTTTCAGGCTTGCAACATAGGCATTGGAAGTAGATTTATTCAACAAACTTCCCACCACCGTAACAGCTCTTGAGGCATCATTCACATGGACCACAGCATTTGAATAGGCAGGATTTATCTTCACAGCGGTATGCGCCTTTGAGGTAGTTGCCCCTCCTATCAACAAAGGAACTTTAAAATTCTGACGTTCCATTTCCTGAGCCAAATACACCATTTCATCCAAGGAAGGGGTAATTAAACCCGACAAGCCTATGATATCCACGTTTTCTTTTTTTGCAGTCTCAATTATTTTTTCAGGCGGTACCATAACCCCTAAATCTATAATTTCGTAATTATTACAGCCCAATACAACGCTCACAATATTTTTACCAATATCGTGGACATCCCCTTTTACGGTAGCCATTAATATCCTTCCTAATCTTTTTATAGATGCTCCCTTATCTTTTTCTATAAATGGATTTAAATAGGCCACGGCTTTTTTCATAACCCTAGCAGATTTTACGACTTGTGGCAAAAACATTTTCCCTGCTCCGAACAAATCCCCCACTACATTCATCCCCGCCATCAAGTTAATTTCAATCACATCTATAGGCTTAGAACTCTGTAAACGTGCTTCTTCAACATCGGCTACTATAAACTCGTCCACCCCTTTTACCAAGGCATGAGTAATCCTGTCTTGAATGGAATTTTCACGCCAAGATAAATCTGCCACGCGTTCCTTTTTACTTCCTTTTACCGTTTCAGCAAAATCAAGTAACCGCTCTGTAGCATCATCTCTACGGTTTAATATTACATCCTCTACACGTTCCAATAAATCGGTCGGAATATCATCATAGACCTCCAACATAGCGGGATTTACAATTCCAATATTCATCCCTGCTTGGATCGCGTGGTATAAGAATACAGAATGCATGGCTTCACGCACCCCATTATTCCCTCGGAAAGAAAAAGAAACATTACTCACCCCTCCACTCACATTTGCATTGGGCAAATTTGCACGTACCCAACGTGTCGCTTCGATAAAATCCGTCGCATTTTTCTTGTGTTCGTCCATTCCCGTAGCCACCGGGAAAATATTCAAATCAAAAATAATATCTTCTGATGCAAACCCTACTTTATCCACCAACACACGGTAAGAACGTTCCGCTATTTCAATACGCCTTTCGTAAGTATCCGCTTGTCCATCTTCATCAAAAGCCATGATAATAACAGCGGCTCCATATCTTTTAATCAAGGTTGCTTGGTCTATAAAATTCTGCTCGCCTTCTTTTAAAGAAATAGAATTCACCACACATTTCCCTTGTACGACCTGCAAACCTGCTTCGATAATTTCCCATTTGGAACTATCTATCATCAAGGGCACTTTACAGATGTCTGGCTCGGCGGCAATTAAATTTAGAAATCGCACCATGGACTCTTTTCCGTCAATCAAGCCATCATCCATATTAACATCAATAATTTGTGCGCCTCCATCAACTTGATGGCGTGCGATGGCCAAAGCTTCATCAAATCTCTCTTCTTTTATCAAGCGTAAAAACTTACGAGATCCTGCCACATTTGTACGCTCTCCAACATTGATAAAATTGGAATGTTCGTTTAAAACTAATGGTTCTAATCCGGATAATTTTAAATAGTTTTTGACTATTGGTTGTTGATTCATGGTTATTGATTGCTTGCTCATTGTTAGTGGGTATTAGTTGCTAGTTACTGGTTACTAGTTACTAGTTATTGGTTGTTGGTTGTTGGTTGTTGGCGAATATCAGTACCGAGAAAAATGAATTTACGAATTGATTGGATATTTTCTAATATTATAATTTCTTATAATAATTTATAAAACCACTTAAGAACTTTTTACAGGTTTCTATTTGAACCAATAATGACTCTATCCTTTTTGTTGACAATATAATTTTAATCTAAGGATAAGTATAATTGTGTTTCTAATTCAAATAAGGAACCTCTCGCTATGAATAAAAAGCGCATGGTATCTGTTGCTGTTCTTCTTCCATATCCCTCCGCAATATTTGAAGGCACAGAAATGGCACATCTTCTCATCTGACTCACTCTCCCATAAAGTTCTTCGCTTGGAAAATCTTTTATTACATTATAAATCTCAGAAACCAATTTCCTCGCTTCCTTCCAAACATCTAATTCTATATATGATTTCATATTTCTTGTTTTTTTATCGGAATTACTCCCTAACAACTAGTAACCGGCAACTAATCATTATCTATAATGTTCTACGATTGGAAAAGGCTCATAAAAATGATGTAATAGTGTTTTCCATTGTTGATATTCTTTAGAAGTTCTAAAACCAATTTCATGTGCTTCCACTGACTCCCAATTCACTAAAAGAATATACTTATCTTCCTTTTCTACACATTTTTTAAGTTCATGAGATACATATCCTTTCATAGAAGAAATTATTTTTGAAGCTTCCTCAAAATTAACTTCAAAACTCTCCGAAAGTCCTTTCTTTATTTGTAAAATAGCTAGCTCTAAAATCATAATTTATCTATTTTTTTCAACACCAATGTCATTTCTTTTGTTACAATATTTACGTCTACATCTTGAGTTCTCCAGTTTACAAAAGCTCCTCTAATTCCTTTTTTGTTTCTATATACAGTTGGCGTCATAAATACTTTACCAGTTTCATTTAATAGCTCTAAAAACATTTCAGACATTTCTTCTCTACCTTTTAAAGTAAAACATACTGTATTTAATCTTACTGGTGCTAACAGTTCAAAAGCACTACTTTTCTCTATATAATCCCCTAGTTTATTTGCTGTTGTAATACTTCTTTCTACAATTTCTTGATATCCTTCTTTTCCGTATGCTTTTAACGTAAACCAAACGGGTAAAGCTTTTAATCGCCTAGAATTTTCAGGAAGAAAATTTAAATAATTAAAATTTTCTAGTGGATCGCCTAGATAGGGAGCATTAGAATTTTGAAAGCTTTCTACTTGTAGAATACTGTGTTCTTTTTTTATTAAAAAAAAGGCACTTTCATAAGGAACATTTAGCCATTTATGACAATCTATTGTAATACTATCAGCTAAATCCCACCCTTCTAATAAGTGTTTATATTTTGGAGAACAAGCAGCAAAAGCTCCAAAAGCAGCATCGATATGCCACCAAAAACAATGCTTCTTTTTTAGTTCTACTATCGCTTTAAAATCATCAAAATCAACAGTATTTACCGTACCTGCACTTGAAATCAAGATAAAAGGTTTGCCCTTCAATTTTTTTATAACACGTTTTAAATCATCTATATCTATCGCTTCTCTGTTATTCGGTAATATTTTTACTTTCATAATATTATTACTTCCTAAACCTAACATAGCCAACGATTTTACAGTTGATGAATGTGGTGTTGCAGAAAGAATTGGTAACGGTTCGGTAATGCCTTCTTTAGCAAAATCTTTTCCGATTTCCTTACCATACCATTGTCTAGCAACAGCTAAACAGGTAAAGTTAGACATGGTAGCTCCCGAAACAAAACCTCCTAAAAAAGCATTTGTCAATCCAAGTAATGATTTTAATAATTGTATGGTTTCTAGTTCTACAATTGCCGAAATATCTCCTTGGTTTTTTACACCTTGTGTGTTCTGATCATATACTGTAGCCAACCAATCTCCTACAATAGCCGCAGGTGTGGCCCCTCCAGTAACATACCCCCAATACCTAGGTCCTGTTGAAGCAACAACCGTAGAATCGAAACGATCTTTAAATTCCTGTAAAGCACTTAATGCTCCTATTCCTTTTCTGTCCAACTTGTTTTTGGGCACTATCGTATTTACAGCAGATGTGGTTCTTTCATCTAAGGCATTTAAAAATGAAAGACTGTAATCTTTTGTTTCACCTAATAATCTAGAGAATGCATGTAAATCTTTTTTAAGTATTGAATTCATCTTTTCTCTTTTAGTTTGACGTCATTTTCCTCGGAGTATACTTACTCGCCAAATCAGCAATCGCTTTAATATGCTCAGGTGTTGTTCCGCAACATCCACCGATAATATTGATCAAATCTTTTTTCAGGTACTCCTCTATTTGTTCCGCCATATCTTCAGCAGATTCGTCGTACTCCCCGAAAGCATTTGGTAAGCCAGCATTTGGATGTGCAGAAATTCCGAAATTGGTTTTATTGGCAATTGCTTCTAAATGTGGTTGGAGTAAATTGGCTCCCAAAGCACAGTTAAAGCCAACAGTAAGCAATGGAATATGACTGATGGATATCAAAAAAGCCTCTGCCGTTTGCCCAGACAAAGTACGTCCACTAGCATCGGTAATAGTTCCACTTAGCATGATCGGAATTTCTATATCTCGTTCTGCTTTCACTTCTTCAATTGCAAACAATGCAGCTTTGGCATTTAAGGTATCAAACACCGTCTCTACCAATAATAAATCTACACCGCCATCCAATAACGCTTCTACTTGTTGCTTGTAAGCTTTTCGTAAGTCTTCAAAAGTAACAGCTCTATATCCCGGGTCATCAACGTCAGGAGACATACTGGCGGTTCTGTTTGTAGGACCAATAGACCCTGCTACAAAACGAGGCTTCTGTGGTTCTTTTTTCGTAAACGCATCGGCGACTTCCTTCGCTATTTTTGCAGACTCGAAATTTAAATCATAAACGATGGCTTCCAAATCATAATCCACCATGGCAATTGTAGTCGACGAAAAAGTATTGGTCTCTACAATATCTGCCCCTGCTGCAAAATATTCTGCATGGATCTCTTTTATCGCTTGCGGCTGAGTGAGGGATAACAAATCATTGTTCCCTTTTAAAGGAGATGGATGGTCCTTAAACCGTTCTCCCCTAAAGTCGTTTTCCGAAAATTTATAGGCCTGTAACATGGTTCCCATGGCACCGTCCAATATTAAAATTCGCTCTAGTATTTCTTTGTGTATTCTTGACATTATAAAACTATTATAATTTTTAATATAACAGTTCATCCTTGCGTAAGAGGGTGCAGTAGTATCCTCTTTCTTTTCAATAAAAAAAGAGAATAAAATCCGAACCCTTATAGGTACGTACTAAAAAATGTTGTCAAAAAATGATGGGGGATTGATTTAAAAAAATCGATTGAGCTATCTATCCAAAATGGTAGAATGTAGCACCTACTTTATAAAATAAAGGGTTGCTAAGGCTTCATCGGGTCTAATCCCTCTGCCTTTCTTGATAACATATTCAGTAAATGAATGAACTAAGTTACAAATAAACGTATTATTTTTATGAATTTACTACTTATTCTTATTTTTTGTTACTTATCAAATAAATCAGAAGACAAATAACGGTCTCCACGGTCACAAATAATAGCGACTACCACACCTTTATCAATCGTTTCTATTAGCTTTAAAGCACTTGCGACTGCACCTCCACTACTCATTCCTGCAAAAATTCCTTCTTCTTTTGCCAAACGAATGGTCATCTCTTTTGCTTCTTGCTCATTTACCTCAATCACCTGATCTATTTTTTCCCTATCAAAAATAGCAGGCACATAAGCTTTAGACCATTTTCGTATCCCAGGAATACTTGCACCATCGACTGGTTGTGCACCCACAATATGAATTTCCTTATTTTTTTCCTTTAAAAATGTAGACACTCCCATAATAGTTCCTGTGGTACCCATTGCCGAGACAAAATGTGTAATTTCCCCATTGGTATCTCTCCAAATCTCTGGTCCAGTTCCCTTATAATGTGCTTTCCAATTATCAGGATTTTCAAACTGATTTAAAATAAAATATCCTTTAGTTTTATGTAATTCTATCGCTAGGTCTCGAGCCCCTTCTATCCCTATTTCTTTAGGAGTTAATAACACTTTTGCACCGTAAGCTCGCATCGTTTTTACACGTTCAATCGTGGAGTTTTCCGGCATAATTAATATCATTTTTAAGCCCAATAACGGCGCTATAAACGCCAAGGCAATTCCCGTATTTCCACTAGTAGATTCCACCAAGGTATCGCCACTTTTAATATCGCCACGTAATAACGCTTGTTGCATCATATTAAACGCAGCACGGTCTTTTACACTAGCTCCAGGATTATCCCCTTCTAATTTAACAAATAAACGAACACCTGTTTTTTGAAAAATATTCTTTAATTCTACGATGGGAGTATTTCCTATTTGATCTAAAATTGATTGTGATTTTATCATTTTTTCAAAGGGTTTATTCTACTGTTCTTGGTTTGATATTTATATCTGACCTATAGGTCACAAGAGAATTGGATGGGATGCTTTTTGTAATCCAGACATTCGCTCCTATTATACTGTTTTCTCCGATGCTAATAGCACCACCTAAAATGGTAGCATTGGCATAAATAGTGACATTATTTTCTATGGTTGGATGTCTTTTTGTAGACGCCAAACTCTTCTTAACTTCAATTCCTCCAAGAGTAACTCCTTGGTATATTTTTACATTATTTTTTATTACAGACGTCTCTCCAATGACAATTCCAGTCGCGTGATCTATAAAAAAAGACGCCCCGATACTTGCTCCAGGATGTATATCTGTTCCCGTAAGACCATGTGCAAATTCACTCATCATCCTAGGGATTATAGGAATGTTTTGCAGTAATAATTGATGACTTAATCGGTACATTGAAATCGCATAAAAACCGGGATATGCCAAATATATTTCTCGTAAACTATTGGCTGCAGGGTCATTTTTTTCAAAAGCAATCGCATCTAAATCCAATTGTTCTCGTATGCTAGGGAACTTCTGACAAAACACATCCCATTGCGCCTTTGAATCTTTAATTTCTAAGGCTTCACAAATATCTAAAAATTCAGTTTCTAAAGTTTGCATGGCTTCTTTATCCTGCTTACAGGCATCAAACAACGAATAAAACAATTGCTTTGAAAACTGTTCTATATTGTCCTTAAGGCAAACTTTATAATTTTTTGAATTCATTTTTTATTTAAATATATAATTATTATTACTTTGATTTACCGATAATTATACTGTTTTGAATTTCGGCGATTCGTTTTTTACTTCTCCAAAACCAGCTATGCTACCTCATGAATTCCAATTTATAAAAAAATGAATGAATAAAAACGAAGCAAAAAAGAGGGTCGTGATATCATCGTTAACAACTACGCTTAATTTTCTATCAAACTCTTAGTTAGCTCGTTTAAGTTTGATACTTTCCTCGCAAAATCACCCGAAATCCGATTGCGAACTACATTTAAATTCAGCACCACATCATCTAAATTCTCTGGCAACACTTTTTCAAAAAACTGTCGTAATCTTTTGGCCATTGTTGGTGACTTTCCATTGGTAGAAATGGCAATTTTCACATTTCCTTTGGTCACAATACCTCCCAAATAAAAATCACACAAATCTGGTGTGTCCGCCACATTGATTAGAATATTAAACGATTTCGCGTCAAAATAAATTTGTTCGTTTAATTTGACATCATTGGTGGCCGCTATTACAATTTGCTGTTTGTACATTAAATTACGTCCATATTCTCCAAATACTAAAGGAGTACCGTATTTTTCAGCAAGTTCCTTAATTTCGTTAGAAAAATAAGTAGCCACTACTTTTACCTTGGCACTTGGACTGGACTTGAGTAAAAAACCTAACTTTTCACAAGCTACAAATCCACCACCAATAATTAGGATGTTTAATTCTGATACTTTCAGAAAAACAGGGTATAGTTCATTTCTGCTCATAACTGTTTTTTTATTTGTTCGTAATAGACACCTTAGAGGCTCTGTTGTTTTTCAACAATTTGTTGATGTATTTCTTCAAAGAAAGCACGAAACTTCACACTTTCTTTCACGACTTCTCCGATCACAATAATGGCAGGAGAAGACAGTTCTTTTTCTGCAACAATATCGACAATCGTATCCACCCTACCAAGCCCAACCTGCTCATTTTCAGAACATCCGTTTTGAATAACAACGGTAGGTGTATCACTTTTACCATGTTGCTTAAATATCGCCGTGATTTGACTAAGTTTACTCATCCCCATTAGAATTACTACGGTGGCGGAAGACTGGGCAGCCAACTTAACATCCTCAGAAAGTTGCCTTTCCGATGTCGTTCCTGTGAGTATCCATAAACTTTCAGAAACACCTCTTTTGGTCAATGAAACGCCTACGTTTGTAGGTACAGAAATAGCAGAGGAAATACCCGAAATCACCTGGGTTTCAATCCCAAATGATTCCACATAATCAACCTCTTCTCCTCCACGTCCAAAAACAAATGGGTCTCCCCCTTTTAAGCGTACGACATGTCCATGCTCAAAGGCATTTTTTACGATAATCTCGTTGATTTCATCTTGAGAATACCGATGAAAACCCTTTCGTTTCCCTACAAATATTTTTAGGGCATCGGGTGCGTAATCTAACAATTCTCTATTGATCAAGGCATCATATAAAACGACATCTGCAGCTCCTAAGGCTTTTGCTCCTTTTACGGTAATCAAATCTACGTCCCCTGGCCCTGCACCTACTAAGGTTAGTTTTGGTTTATTTTTATTGATCATCCTGTAATATTTTAGTACGGTATTCCGTAGCGTTTTTATAAAAATCGGCAGCATCATTTACATATTTCACTGCAAATTCTTTCCCTGGTTCATTGCTTCTAATTTGATATACAAAATCAGAAAAAGAGGTTGCTAGGCTAATTTTATCTGCAAACAAGGCATCAAACTGCGTGATAATACTCGCTTGAGTATTTGTTTTCTGTTGTTCTGAAATCAACATTGCTTTTGCTGTATTTACAATACTCGCATAAGCATAATAAATAGCATCTGCATATTGATTTAAAGCCAAGGCTTCTTTTGCATGGGCAATTTTTTCTTCGTTTTCAAACAATATGGTGCTTACTAAATCAATCACTACACCAGCACATTCTCC
>NVRM01000084.1 GCA_002400885.1 Flavobacteriaceae bacterium | reverse complement strand
CTGATGAGCCCGTAGGAATAACAGTATTCGCTGTTAAGGTAATATCCGAATCACCAAAACATAAAATCGCTGGTTTGCTAGAAGTAATTGTCACATCTATTGTACAAGCTGGTACTTTTTCTATTACTACCTGGTTTGTATAACGACACCCTTTAGCATCGATAACCAAAATATTATAGGTTCCTGGCGCTAAGTTAGTGGTAGTTTCTGCCGTCCATAATTCCGTAGTCGCCCCTTCTAATTTTATAGAACTCACATAGGCGGGAGTTCCATCCGAAGGAACTATTTGAATAGTACCATCATTAGATTCTACAGACGTTTCATCTGTTTTAGTAACTACAGCAGATATGTTGGACACAAATTCAATAATACTTACAGTACTATTATAAGTCTCCGTACAAGTTGCATTTAAACTACTTGTAATTGTTATTTCTGAATACGTTCCAACCACTAAATTTGGAATTAACAATTCCCCTGTTGCATTTGCAGTTAAGGTCGCTGTTTGAGCAGTTGCCGTTGCATCTTTATAATTTACAATATAACTATCTCCAGGATTGAACCCTGCATTCGTAATATTTATAGCTCCATCCGTAGCGGGACTACAAGTACTAGGTATAACTGGTGTAAAATTGGCCGCTGTTAAATCTATTTCACAGCTGTTTACTGTTAGTACACTGGTATCATTTGATCTAATAGAACTACACACATTATTATTCGCATAAATAACTAATTTATAATGCGTATTATCCATGCTACTTATAATGTCATTCAACAGTAATGTAACCGTATGAACACCTGCATAATGCGTATCATTACTTAATGCAGTCCAAGTGACTCCATCATCTGTACTCACAATCCAATTAAGCACCACATTAAACAAATTCACACTTGTTAAATCTGCAGTTATACTATGTGACTCTCCAACAAATTTTTCTTCTGATAAAGGAGTTAAACTATTAATTTTTGCAAAATCTGACATTGGTAATCCCAACTGAGTATAGTCTGCTATACCATCATTATTTCCATCCGCTGGACTGGCATAGCTTGCTTGCACTACAGTACCATCCGCATCTACATATCCACTAGTTACTGTCCCTGTAGCTCCGAAGGATCCATTTCCATCCGTATCTAGAGATGTTGGCATGAAGTTATTGTAGGCTTCGTCTACATCCAAACAACCATCATCATCACTATCCGTATCAATGGCATCTATACCTTCTGTGCTGTCCGAATTTACGGGACCGTCTCCATTATTATAGGTAGATACATAAGTACCTGTTTCAGTACCCTCTTCTATGCTATCTACAAATCCATTAGCGCCAACGTTCGTATCCACCAATCTACCTGCATTCGGATCTCCTTTCGGAGAAACTGGCATTCCATGCCCTGCTTCGACGGCATCATAAATACCATCATTGTCTGAATCTAAGTCTAAAGAATCTGGGATAGAATCGTTATCCGTATCAGGACATGGATTTGGTATAGATGGCATTAAAATTATTGAATAATTTGAATTAACATTAGTACTTGTTGTGTATATACTTAATTTTGACACCACATCATTGGAGGCCCATATAAAACCTTTCCCATTATTTATAAAGGTACTCGCATTATTTTTAATCGAATAATTATTTCCTGATTTTACAATTTCTAGATTCACATCAGTTAGTGTAGACACGAAGCTGTAAGAAACATTATCTGTTGCTATAATCCCCTCAGACACACCAGCCCCAATAGAACCTCCTTGCTTCACTCTTACATATACAGGCATATCTCCTGAAAAAGTATATGCTACATTTGCTAGAGAACCACCTGTTACTGCTGAACCTGTAGAAGTGGTACTTGCATTCAAAATACTAACTATAACTGATCCTATAGGTAAGTCCCATCTATGACTAATATCTTTAGTTGTATTTTGAGTCCCAGATAAATTACCCGCAGTAAAATTAAAATCATTTACATTTGACAACGTATACTTTAAAGAACCAGGACATTCGTCCACATCCAATATTCCATCATTATCATCATCTATATCAATCAAATCTCCAATTCCATCACCATCTGTATCCGCACAAGCATCTCTTTCTTTATTTAATGCATTGTAAACATAAGTGGATATATAATTTATAGTTCCCGAAGTACCATCCTCATAAGTATCCAACAATCCATTTTTGTTCACATCTGCTCCTGTGGAGAAATCAACAATATTATTAGAAGACACTAAGGTGTTTCCTGATTCTACAGCATCCGAACATCCATCATTGTCTGAATCTAAGTCTAAGCGATTTGGAACACCATCATTGTCGGTATCTTTATCTTCACAAATAAGAACAGCATCTCCAACTGTAAGTGCTATGTTTTCAAATGTTCTAGGACTTGAATGTCCCGTTATAACTAGCTGATATTCTGAAACTGCAATGTTCTTTGTAAACACTTGAATTCCTCCAATTTTAGCAGTTAACACACCCGCTGCGGTAATATTCAATTCATGCTCCAAGCCTGTAGAAGGGTTTGTAGTTGAACTCCATGCTGTTGGAAAATATCCATAAGTAATATGATTATTGACAAAAAACTTATAAGAACCATCGTTGTAACTAGTTATTAAATGATTCGCCCCTATAGGGATTAACCCGAGCATTCCATTTTCTGTCGCCCCCGTTTCTGGCACTGTAAACTTTAAATTTATGGGTAACTTAAAGGTCTCAACAGAATAATCAGATACCCAACCCCCGGTACCTCCTGGTAACACAATTTTATTTGATGAGATTATTTCATTGGTAACATTTCCTTCAAAACTTAAGTCTGTAAGATCTAAAACAGACAGTTTACATTTAGTTTGCTCATCTACATCCAATATCCCATCATTATCATCATCAATATCTGTCAAATCACCAATACCATCTCCATCTGTATCTGCACAAGCATCGCGTTGATTATTTAATGCATTCTCTTGATACGTAGACGTGTAGTTAACACTTCCAGAAGTACCATCTTCGAACTGATCTAACAATCCATTTTGATTGACATCAGCTCCTGAAACAAATGTTGTAATATTATTCGCAGAAACTAGCGTGTTCCCAGCTTCCACTGCATCCGAACATTTGTCTCCATCTGAATCCAAATCTAAATGATTTAATATTCCATCTCCATCTGTATCTTGACTACAACTTGCTTTAGGGTATAAGCTCGGTTGAAAAGTTGCGGCATTTGCCTTTACTATAATTTCATAAATCCTATTATAATACGAATCCCCAGAAACCCCAAGTAATCGGTACTTTTGATATCTTACTCCCGTTTGATTTAAACTATATGAATAGGTATTATTTGTAGTTTCAACTTCGTTTAAAACCTCCGTAACATCCACCCATTGAGCTCCATCAAAACCTTGCCATTTAAAGGTGGCTGCAGTTTTGAAAACACTGTATTGAAAAACAATATCTATTGTATTTAATTCCACAGGAAATGCCAATTCTAGTTCGTACACTGTTTCCCCTGCTATGGGAGTACTTAACGCTCCATAAGAGGCAATATCATTTTGAATTCCGTCATATAATTCCGCAAATTGATAGGACGTACTTGTACTATAATTTGTAAGTGTCGTAGTAACATTAAGTATTTTAACATCATCCAAAGTATAAAAACAATCTGGCGATTCAACAGCATCCAACACCCCATCATTATCATCATCTATATCTAATAAATCTCCAACACCATCTCCATCTGTATCTGCACAAGCATTTAAAGAATTGCTTATGGCAATTGGGTTATAGCTTGATACGTAATTTATAGCTCCCGAAGTTCCATCTTCAAACTGATCTAACAATCCATTTTGATTGACATCAGCTCCTGAAACAAATGTTGTAATATTATTTCCTGAAACTAAAGTATTCCCTGACTCTACTGCATCCGAACACCCATCTCCATCTGAATCTAAATCTAAATGATTTAATATTCCATCCCCATCCGTATCTGTTGTACAAGTAGGTTTGTTATTCAATGAAGCTATGTAAGCGTTTGCATTTAAATATATTTCTTTAACTCTTGCGTAATAGATAACTCCCGATGCTCCTGTAATTCTAAATTTATTATAAATTGTTGTTGGATGTAATGTATTGGTAAAAGTCTCTATGTTAGAGACAACTGTCTTATTTTCTGCCAAACTTAAATCCTCCCAAGAACCATTAATAAATCCTTGTAATTTAACTTTGTTCGCTGCTCCATTTGTAAAGGCTAAATTATGCATGGAAAATTTAACACTCTCCAAGGCCATAGGAACGGTTGGTGTAATTTCGTATACGGAAATACCAATTCCATTTTTATTAGGAGTAAACCCTGTATAACTTGTGGTACTATCATCTCCATCAAAAGCATTGGTATAGGGTCTTGCAGCAGACTCAACGCCCATGGTTGATATAACATTCGTTATTACTTCCGCCTCAATTTCTGAATAAAAACAATCTGGTGACTCGACGGCATCTAAGACCCCATCATTGTCATCATCTATATCTAATAAATCTCCAACACCATCTCCATCTGTATCTGCACAAGCATTTAATGAATCGCTTATGGCAATTGGGTTATAGCTTGATACGTAATTTATAGCTCCCGAAGTTCCATCTTCATATTGATCTAACAAGCCATTTTGGTTGCTATCTGCTCCAGATGAAAACGCTGTAATATTATTCGCTGAAACCAGTGCATTCCCTGCCTCAACAGCATCCGAACATTCATCGCCATCTGCATCCAAATCCAAATGATTTAATATACCATCCCCATCCGTATCTGTTGTACAGGTAGGTTTGTTATTCAATGAAGCTATATAAGCGTTTGCATTTAAATATATTTCTTTAACTCTTGCGTAATAGATAACTCCCGATGCTCCTGTAATTCTAAATTTAGTGTAAATCGTTGTTGGGTGTAATGTATTGGTAAAAGTTTCTATGGCATTGATAACTGTTTTGTTTTCTGCCAAACTTAAATCCTCCCAAGAACCATTTATAAACCCTTGCATTTTAACTTTGTTCGCTGCTCCATTAGTAAAGGCTAAATTATACATGGAAAAATTAAGACTCTCCAAAGCCATAGGAACGGTTGGTGTAATTTCGTATACGGAAATTCCAATTCCATTTTTACTAGGGCTAAACCCTGTATAACTTGAGTTACTGTCATCTCCATCAAAAGCATTGGTATAAGGCCTTGCAGTAGATTCAACTGCCATGGTTGAGATAACATTTGTTATTACTTCCGCCTCAATTTCTGAATAAAAACAATCTGGTGATTCAACGGCATCTAATACCCCATCATTATCATCATCTATATCTAATAAGTCACCTACACCATCTCCATCTGTATCCGCACAAGCGTTTAATGAATTACTAATGGCTAAAAAATTATAACTTGAGGTGTATGATATTTTTCCTGAGGTTCCATCTTCAAAGCTATCAATCAATCCATTTTGATTTACATCAGCTCCCGAATTATAGTCTATAATATTATTATCCCCAACTAAGGTATTTGAGCTTTCGACACTATCACTACATCCATCAGCATCCGAATCTAAATCAAATAAATTTACCACACCGTCGTTATCCGTATCTTCTCGATTACATAGATTTACTTTAAGACTAAATCCTTCATTTCTAAGATCTCCCGCCGCAGAAGAATGTAAGGTAGCCAACTTGAACTCTACGGCTAAAAAGTTTGTATAAAAAACAATTTTCCAAGTAGGTAAATTAGTATCTGTATAATCTGCAAGCTGAACAATAGTTTGACCTGAATTTATAAAAGTTCCATCTGCTATATCTAACTCATTATTTGGATCCACCACTATCGCAGTCACTGCTGGGGTCCAATTTAATAGAATCTCTTGATCATCATTGTCGTTTTCCGTATCAGAATTCGCGACTAGGTTTGGTCCCCACTCTACAAAATCCAACAAGGTAGTTCCTTGTGGTTTCACACTAATCTCCGCCCCGTATGCTCCTGCTAAGGCATCATCAATTATATAATGAACGCCTTCTCCATCATATACGTTTGCAGCTAAAAGGTTCGTAGTAAGGTTGGAAAAACTAATTGCATATAAAGCACTATTAGTTCCTTTTATAAAACTACCTCCAAACCTATTTACGGCACTTCCAGTAGTTGAATCTGTGACAGCCATTGCTTGACCACATTGCATTTCTGTTGTATCTAGAATCCCATCATTATCATCATCTATATCTAATAAATCACCAATTCCATCATTGTCTGTATCACTACAAGCATTTAAGGTAGACGACAAGGCTATATAGTGTGTAGAACCATACGTAGTAATTGCACCAAAGCTATCATCTCCACCTTCTAAACTATCTGCCAAACCATTGTTACCATAAGGTCCCGTTGCAATTGCATTGTCTAAATCTGGTGAGGTTGCATCTTCTAAGGAAGCACTTGGAACACTCGATTCTTGGGCATCTGAACAACCATCTCCATCGCTATCTAAATCCAACCAGTTAAAGATACCATCATTATCAATATCAAAGTTTTCACAAGCATCTAAGCCGACTACACTCCCTGAAGTTAAGACAATATCTGAATAAGTTTCGGTTGCTCTACTGCTAAACCTCAACCTATATTTACCTAAATAAGCACCTGTTGCAGTCACAATAACTACATTATTTTTTGAATAGGTTAAATTACCATCTACATCTATGTCTATGCTATAAGTAGCCGTTGTATCCAAGGTACCCACTGTTCTTCTGGTATGCCCAATATCATAATAATACATGGTAGAAGTAGCGCTGTAAAAACGATAGGTTGCTCCATCTACATGTCCTTTTCCTGCCGTTGTTGAAATAAACTCAGGAGTAAGTCCTATCATCCCTGTCCCACTAGTTGTAGGGTTTTTAAATTCTAAATGAATGGGCAAATCTAACAATTGCGTTGCATAGGTATTGTCCCAGCCTGTGTCTTTTAAAGTAATTTCATTATTAGTAGCATTCATTACCACATTATCATCACCTACATAGGTAAACGCTCCCACGTTATGTTCTGTATAAACCGCACATCCCAGTGATTTTTCATAAACATCCAATAATCCATCATTATCATCATCTATATCAAAAACATCTGCTACTTGGTCATTATCAGAATCGGTTGCATCACAACCATTCAATGTATCATTTAATCCAATACTTGAATAATGTGAAAAATAATTTATAGTTGCTGTTGCTGTGTCATCTGATTCTATACTCGCTGCCATTCCATTTGCACCGTATGGCCCTTGAACAATTCCATCTGTAACAAGCGCGCTATCTATCCCTGCCTCTAAAGCATCTGGACACCCATCTCCATCACTGTCCAAATCCAAATAATTAGGAATTCCGTCACCATCTGTATCTCTAGACGAACAAGAATAACGAGTATTAGGTGTTGACTGTGGTGTTACCGATATATAAAAATTAGCTTCTGGAGCCCATTGACAAGCATTATTAACAATATTAAAAGAAGCATTGATACTGACACTTGAACCGGGGTTATTAATAGTATATGTAGCAGTTCTTGAAGTAGCTCCATTTTTAGAAAGACTCATGCTTCCTCCTCCACTTACGGTAATTGAAGAAGACATCATACCAGGATGCCCAAGATTCGTAATTGTTCCTGTAACCCTAATGGTGACTGGAACTCCTGGAAGCGTCCTCAAACTCGTTCTCCAATAATACGTTCCTGTTTTATCATTCTGAGTATTAATACTCAATGCGGATGAACTCGTATGTCCATTTCCCCAATTACACCCTCCCCAAAAATTAGCACCTCCGGGAGTAAGGTTATGAGAAGAAGGGCCTGCAGTTACATTTGTGGTATGGGTTTCAATACAAACTTCATAACCTTCGTCAATATCTGAGATACCATCGTTATCATCATCTAAGTCTATTTCATCTGAAATCCCATCTCCATCAGAATCTGGACAACCTCTAGCGTTAACAACAGCGCCAACGGGTGTGTCAGGACAAAAATCATCAATATCCTGTACTCCATCGCCATCTGCATCAGCAATTAACATGAAATTCTCCGTAGTTGATGTTTGTTGAGTTTTCTGTTCCCAAAGATTTACAGCAACTGTTTTATCACCTAGCTCTGAAGCGGCATAATAACTCTGGACTTTAGAAGAAAAATAAGAACTAATAAAATAAAAATCAATAGGATTTGCTTTGACCGAAATACTTGGACAAAACAATACTATAATCAATAGTAAGGTTGCATTCTTCTTAACATCAAACTTCATTTTTGACATTAAATTATTCACTATTTCCATAAATTTCACTTGGCTCATATTTAAAGCTTTTAATATTGTTTATTTACAACACACTCATACATATACTTTAAACTTAAAGTATACAAAACCTCAAAACCTTAGGGAAAGATCTAATAATAACCGAATTATAACATTTAAGTATTCACAATTTTTTATCAAAGTTACTTTAAAATAAAACATGCTTATTCATATTTTTTTTAAAAAACAACTTTTATAAGGCTTCCTTATAAAAAACTACAAATAGTTTACCTCACGTTAATTTACTGCAAGCTAAAGGCTACAATTAAAACTAACTATTTATTGTATTTAATTCCATTACAAAACCTCTCTCAATTTTGTGTTCTTATTTTGTGAATTTTATCAATTCTCTATCTACATTATTATTTACTCTTACTTCTCCTCCAGATCCAAATTTAATGGTAGTTGTTATCGGAAACACTCCTTCTGTATTTGGAGAAACTAAATGAGAGTTCAAACCAATAAAGCTTGCCGTATCTCCAATAAAAATCCCATTATTTCCTATGTAAGTAAATTTGACATAAAAGGAATTACCAGCATCTACAATCCAATCCTTATTATTAACCGTTATTCCTCCTTGAAAAGTTATTGTTGAATCAAAAGTATATACCATATTTGGATTCTTTACTATCCGAAATTCTATTGGGGTTATCCCATTGGAATCATTTCCTAACAACTCACCTATCAATACAACAAAATCAATATTCCCGTCCTTATCAATCTGAGTATTCCCTGCATAAATTACAGGTTTATAATCTGGAAAAACGTCTGAAGGCACCACAACATCTAACGCCTGTACAGTACAAGCATTGGTGTCATAAACGGTTACAGTATAACTTCCCGGAGCCACCTCTGTAAAGGTGTTTTCTGTTTGCGTAGTAAGACCATTATCAATACTGTATTTATGAATTCCTGTCCCACCTGTAGATGTTACTATTATTTGACCATCTTCACAAATAGAACAGGTTTCTACCACGGTTATCACCTCGGTAATTGTAATATTTGTACTTGGTTCCACTATAACGTCTTTAATTACAACTTCACAATTATTTCCATCTGTCACCAATACTTCATAAGCACCTGAGGGAACTCCAATTAGATCTTGATTTGATATTGTGTACCCAGATAAATCCACATCCGTAGAACTCCATTCATAAGAATAGGTATTGGTACCTCCCGAAACACTTAAATCCAAGGTTCCTGTAGCTGCTCCTTTACAACCAACCTGGCCAACATCTATAGATCCAGACAAGGCTGCATTTTCAGTAATATTTAAGGTTGTTGTTTTTGAGCAACCTAATACATTATCTATAACCGTGGCTTTATAGGTTCCAACTCCAACTCCTAATAAGGTTAATTCATCCACCGAAATCCCAGTTAAATCGGCATCAATACTCGTCCATGTAATACTGGTATTCCCTGAAGCGTTAATTAAACTGATTACTAAATCCGAAATATCTCCATTACATGCCAAGGAGACATCACCAGAAACATTATTAATACTAAAACAACCAGGAGCCGCAATAGATGTGAATAATGAAGTGGTTACACAGTCATTATCATCTGTAACTATTACAGAATAAGCCCCTTCGGTTAAGCCTGTTATTTTTGCTGTTGTACCAATTGAGGTACCTAGACTATCCACCCAAGCATAGGTATAAGGTGCAGTCCCTCCAGATGGAACAATTATTACTTCCCCCTCCGTACCTGGACTTATCGAGGTAACGTCTTTGGATGAAATAGTTGCAGTTAAAGCTGCTGTAGGTTGTGTTATTGTATATGTTTTTTGAGAACCCTCACAAGAAACACCACCTACCATAGAAGATACCACCACCTTATAAGTTCCTACGCCTAAATCACTCACGCTAGTAGTTGTTCCTATTTCATTTCCTGTACCGTCTGTCCAAACATAAATCAATGGGTTTGTTGCTAATGACCCCACAGGTATAGTCGTATTTGCTGTTAAGGTAATATCCGTATCTCCAAAGCATATAATAGTAGCTTTACTAGCTGTAATATTGACAACTACCGTACATGAAGGTGATTTTTCTATGACCACTTGCTCTGTATAAGTACATCCATTTGCATCCGCTACCGAAACATTGTATAGTCCGTGAGCTAAATCTGAGGTGGTTTCTGCCTCCCATAATTCTACCGTATCTCCGTCCAACTTAATAGAACTTGTATAAACGGGGGTTCCTCCTATTGGAACTATTGTAATTGCCCCATTACTTCCTTCAAATGATTTTTCGTCTATTGGTGTAACAGTGGCGGATATAATACTAGAGGGCTGCATAACTACATCCTCTATAGTCACTTTACAGTTATTAGTATCCGTTACCAATACTGCATACAATCCTGCTGGTACACCTATTAAATCTTGATTTGTAGTCGTATACTCTGTTAAATCTACATTGGTAGAACTCCACAAATACACATAACTATTGGTACCTCCAGAAATACTTAAATCCAAGGTTCCTGTAGCTGCTCCGTTACAACCAACCTGGCCTACATCTATAGATCCAGACAAGGCTGCATTTTCTGTGATATTTAAGGTAGTTGTTTTTGTACATCCCAATACATTGTCTATAACCGTGGCTTTATAGGTTCCTACTCCTACTTCTGATAGTGTTAAGGCATTAATTGTAATCCCGGTTAAATCTGCATCTGTACTTGTCCAAGTAATGGTCGTATTCCCTGAATCGTTATTTAAACTAATTACTAAATCAGCGGTATCTCCAAAACATGCTAAGGCTATATCTCCAGAATCATTATTGATACTAAAACAGCCTGGAGCGGCAATAGAAGTAGATAAAGACCCCGTTACACAGTTATTATCATCCGTTACTATTACGGAATAAGTACCTTCGGTTAAGCCTGTTATTTCAGCAGTAGTTCCGATAGGAGTTCCAGTACTATCTACCCAAGAAAAGGTATAAGGTTCGGTACCTCCAGAAGGAACAATTAACACTTCACCCTCCGTACCGGGACTTACCGATATAACATCTTTAGATGAAATAGTTGCTGTTAAGGCTGCTGGTGGTTGTAGTATCGTAAATGTCTCTTGTGCCCCTTCACAGGAAACACCACCCACGATAGAAGTAACCACAACTTTATAGGTTCCTGCACCCAAATTATTCACACTTGAGTTGGTTCCTATTTCTTTACCTGTACCATCTGTCCAAAGATAAATTAATGGATTGGTAGCTGATGATCCCGCAGGAATCGTAATAGTTGCTGTTAAGGTAATATCTGTATCTCCAAAACACAAAACAGCTGGTTTACTAGGATTTATGACAACTTCTACAGTACATGCTGCCACCTCTTCTATGACCACAGAATTCACAAATATACATCCATTAGCATCTGTTACTAAAACATTATAGATTCCTGGGACTA
>NVRM01000083.1 GCA_002400885.1 Flavobacteriaceae bacterium | reverse complement strand
ACGTTGCGAATAGCCGAATTCTAAACTTGGATTAAACGTCAAGTCCGCGATGTTTATTTGAGAGATTGTAGCCCTTGTACTACTTGCTCCTTCTAAATATGCTGCAGATAAGGCGTAGTTAAAACTTTTCTTATTAGGATGTCCGTTTATGATTACTATTGATTTCATAGGTAATTGTTTATATCGTAAGACAAATGAAGTTAGATTTTAAATCCTATGAAAGGACATTTGTCTAATTCGTTACTCCTTTTCTAATTCTGCTTAAATGGCGTTGGGTAATGCCTAAATAGGAGGCTATATAATTGAGGGGCACTTCCTGTAATAATGTGGGATTGTATTCTAATAAATTTTGATACCGTACCTCTGCTTTTTCTTTTTGTAACATGAAAATACGTTTTTCTAAATTGATATAATGCTGTTCTGCCATCACTTTTAGTAATTTCATCCAATTAATACTTGTTTTTTCTAGTCGGTCTATTTCATGCTTAGGAATTACCAATAAACTTACATCGTTTAAAGCCTGGATATTATCCATGGATTTTTCTTGGGTGATAAAGGAAGAATAAGAGGAAGTAAATGAACGGGGAAAGTAAAAGCAATAGGTGATTTCTTCTAAGGAGCTGGAATGATAGTAGGTGCGTAAAATACCACTTTTCACAAAAGCAATGCTTGTACTGACCGATCCTTCTTTACTGAATAAATCATCTTTTTTTAGTGTTTTTGGAATGGCAATATGTACAGCTTCTTCTATTTCTGCTGCTTTTAAAATCTGAAAACTTTCTAAATACTCTTTCATAGATTGGGTTTATTTATAAGCGGTAATACGAATGCGTCTATAGTCTGCAAGCCACGTTCCGTTTTTTAAAAGTAATGGTTTTAATTGTTCTTGTACTTCATTTTGTATGGATAGAATGTCTTTTTTGTCTACATCAATAAAAAAGGAGGAAGCAAACATGGATAACCAATCCTTAATACCAGTTTGCTCATCAGCTAGTGGAGTAGGGCGGTCAAAATAATGAGCCAGTGTCACGGTAAAACCCTGTGCTTCCAATGCGGATGTGTATGTTCCAATGCTTGGGAAAAACCAGCAGTTTAGTTGAGATTGTGTCGTGTATCCCCGAGTGATTAAAGATTTCTGTAGTTGCTGTACAATAGCTTTCACGTTGTCTTTTCCTCCAAATTCTAACACCAATCTACCTGATGGTTTTAAATGTTGATACATGCAAGCGATGGCGGCCTTATAATCCAATACCCAATGTAGGGTTGCATTGGAAAAAATGGCATCGAAAGGTTGTTTAAATGAAAAACTGGCTGCATTTCCTACTTGAAAATCTAATTGAGGATAAGTGTGCTGTGCCGATCTTATCATTTGAAGTGATTTGTCCATTCCAACGACTCCTGCTACTAATTTACTTATTGTTGCTGTGAGCTGACCAGACCCACAACCTAGGTCTAATATTCGTTCGTGTTTTTGTGGCTTAAGTATCCCGATTAGATCGGTGCCATAATCATACACAAATGCGTGTTTGTTCTTGTACAGTTCAGGGTTCCAAAAATCAATTTTCTGTTTCATAACTTGCTTTTTTTTGTCTTGTTTCCTGGTTCCAGTACGCCATTAGGAATCTCAATAATCCCAACTGTTATACTCCGAATTGTCCGCTTTCATATCTTCAAATAACCTTACCATACGGTCTAAATACCAAGACTTTCCTAAATATGTCAAAGTTATTCCTAAGACAGCTCCCCAAATGGAGTAATTTACCGTTGCCCAAATAGACACTGCCATGCCGATGGAAGAAATCCCATGGAGGATTTTAAAAATGATACTTTGATATTGTAGGAGGAATAGCAATGACATCGCGATTCAAATATACACGCTCTCCCATCACAGTCTTAGAAGCCCGTTTTTTGGTAGATTTGGGTTTCAAGAAGAATATAGGATTAAAAAAGAGCCAAGCTAAGGAAATACTAACGGGTATTAAGCAATACCATCCTATCTAAATACCGGCTCCAAAATGCAATAATAATGAAGGGTAACACAGTATAACGTGTCCATACACTTCACGGATTGGCGTGTTTTAATCAATTCTTATCTGTTAAGTAAAAAAGGGTGGCTGTTTTTCGTTCTAAGGTCATATTTTATAGTAGTATCATTTCTAAACAACCTCTGTCTGCCATTGTTAGATAGCACCTGCTGTAATCAAAATTAAAGGTGATATTACTGACTTTTTTTCCTGTAAGTTGTAATTCTTCTAGTAATTTTCCTTCTGGAGAAAGTACCGCAACTGTACCTTTATCGTAGCGACATACATATAAGTTTCCGTTTTTATGAAAACGCATTCCGTCCAGTCCAAAATCTTCGAATTTATAAAAAAGTGTTTTATGGCTAAGCTTGCCGTTTTCCAAGATATCGTAGACCCATATGTTCCGTTGAATGGATTCGTTTACATACAGTTTTTTTCCATTATTACTCACCTCAATACCGTTGGTAGTCCCCATGTTGTCTTCTAGTAATTCAAAACCTTTTTCGGAGGTTACTTTCCATAGTTTACCTGTGTTGTCAGACCAGTTTGGATCACTGGCATAAAGTGTTTTGTTTGGAGCAATGGCAATGTCGTTGGGTTGATTTACTGAGGAATCCTGTGCGAAAACTTGGATTTGTTTCGTTTGGATGTCGATCTCAAAAATAGTGTGATTTACATAATCTGCTACATAAAATTGATGGTTGTTTTTAAATCGAATCCCGTTTCCAATGCTGTTGTTTGGGAGTGTTAGAAAGAGTTCCATATGGCCATCAGGGCTTACTTTTCCAATAGTTCCTTGTGTTCCGTAATTTACCGCATACACATTTCCTTGAGGGTCGGTTGCGGGACCTTCAATGCCATTTGTAAAACTATTTTCAGGGCTAAAATCTGTACTGTGAAGTGAGGTAGTATTGCACCTCATAAAAAGGAAAATACACGATACGGTAAATATGAGGTGGAGTTTGTTCATAGGGTGTTTCCAGTTTATTAGTTTTTTGTGTAAAAAAACTTTAATTGCCATTGTTGGGTTTTTATTGCTTGTTTATTTAGTGCGATGTCCCAAGGGGGATACACCCTAAATCCTCTTTTTCCTGCTTTCTGTTCGCTAGAAATGATGCCTTTTTCTATCAGTATAGATTTTGGAAATTTGAAATAACCACTATTTTCATCGCTTTTAGAGATGATAAGGAAATGGTCGAAAGTATCCAACTCATTAAAAGGCGCTGTTTGGTTCTGTAGATCTCGTTTCCAAAAAGTAACAAATTGACCTATTTTTTTGGGTGTAGTAAAAGCAAGTCTACAGATAAATTGCTCCTCTTTTATTTTAAAATTACAGGCTTGGTATTTTTGACTTTCTTTTTCAATGTTAAATGCCGTTATTTCTGAAAACTGTGTATTTGTTAAGCTTGAAATTGATGTAATTTGTTGTTTGATAAAATTGGTCTTATTGTCCATGTTCAAATGTAATTCAAATCAAATATATGGATTTTATATTTTACATAATACCGTAAAAAAAAGCTAGTAATTAAATGACTAGCTTTTTATACAAACACTTATTTTTTTAGAAACCCAATTTGTTTCCATTCGGAAGTAATAGGGTCGTTTTTTTGAGGTTTTCCTTTAGTGCTTCGTCCCTCAACAATGTATTTGCTTAGCAGGATTTGTAATTTTTTGGCAATTTGGTTTTCTGATGTCCAAAGATTTTCTGTTTCTCCAGGGTCGGTTGTTAGATTGTATAGTTGGTATTTAGGCAAGGAATCTATTGCTTTTTTATTTTCAGGTCTCGGAAAGCTCCAGCCGCCAGAATCGGCACATAAAATAAGTTTCCAATCTCCTTTTCTAATCGCAAAACTACCATTGATAGAATGGTGTACTGTTGCTTCTCTAAAAGCTGTTTTTAACGGTGAGTTGTCAAATAAAGGAAGTAAGCTATAGCTGTCTTCTCCTTCGTTGTCTGCAAGCGTGTAATTGGTGATGTCTGCGCAGGTAGCCATCAGGTCGGTGGTGCAAATGATTTCGTTGGAAATTGCATTCCCAGTAATGCGATTTGGCCATTTAACAATGAAAGGTACGCGATGTCCTCCTTCAAAAATGTCCGCCTTGTGTCCTCGATATATATAACTAGAGTAGTGTCCTTTTGCTTGCATTTCGTCAATTTTAGCCGCAGGAGAACATCCATTATCACTCGTGAAAATAACGATGGTATTGTCTTCAATGCCTGCTTTTTTTATGACAGCGTTTAAGCGTCCCATGTAGGCGTCTATCATCAATACGAAATCACCGTATGGATTTAAATTGCTTTTTCCGGCCCATTCTTTTGTTGGTAGAATAGGTGTGTGAGGTGAGGGTAATGCCAGGTATAAAAAGAATGGTTTTTTTTCGGAAGCTTGTTCTTTTATATATGAAAATGCACGTCTAAAAAAGTTAGGAGTTACGTCGTCATGAATAAAATCTTTAGAAGTAGGTCCTTTACGCCACCAAGAATATTTCCCTTTGTTTTCCGTAATACTATCGGGTACTTGAGTGACCACTCCGTTTTCTACATATACATAAGGTGCCATGTCTAGAGAACCGGAATGTCCGTAAGAATAAGTGAATCCTAGTTCTTTAGGTCCGTTTTTGATAGGTTTCGAAAAATCAATATTGTCAAAATCGCTGGCGTTCCAGCCAGATCCTCCAAAATTACTACTGTCTTTTAAGGCCCAGTCCCAGCCTAAATGCCATTTCCCAATAAAAGCGGTTTCATAGCCTTGTTGTTGAAGCATGGAAGCTACGGTGGTTCTGTTATTCGGAATTAAGGCCTTGGATTTTCCGGTTAGCACACTGCTTTTTAAGGTGCTTCTCCAGTTGTAGCGCCCAGTTAAGATCCCGTATCTTGTAGGTGTACATACGGAGGATGAAGTGTGTGCATCTGTAAATTGTATCCCTGCGATGCTAAGACTATCTATATTAGGGGTTTGTATTTTACTGTGCGGGTTGTAAGCTGAAATGTCTCCATAGCCCAAATCATCGGTTAAAACATAAATGATGTTGGGATGTTTTGGGAGTTCAATGTTCGTTGTACAGCCGATCAAATTACTGATAATAATAGCGAGAATAACAATATAATGACGCATGAAAATGGGTTTTATCGATGGTGATGTCAATGGTAAATATAATAGAATCTTGTGGTTATAATTTTATTTTTAGACGAACGCTTAAAAATGACAATCGTTTGCCGTGTTTGCGAGGATGTATTTTTTTTACAAACGAGATTTTAACATTTTATTAAGACTTTGGGTTTTAACTATTGGTGTTTTTTAGAGTCTTATCCAGGATGAAACTTATCTATGAACCTATGAACTGTCAAATTTAAACTATGAAATTATTACTTTTAGCTGGTGTCTTATTGTTGTCAATACAACTATCTGCTCAAAAAATCACGGGATTTGTATTGGACGAAGAAAACAAACCCTTGGAATTTGCTTCTGTTGCGCTTTTACAGCCGAAGGATTCCTTATTGATAAAATACACGTCTACGGGGCCTAAAGGTGGCTATGAATTGAGTGGGTTTAAGCCAGGAAAATATCTGTTCCAGGTATATTTAATGACCTTTCAGGCAGAGCAACGGGTGTTAAATGTAACAAAAGACGCTCAGAACATTGGTGCTATCATTTTAAAAAGAGAAGTAAATCAATTGGAAGAAGTAATGATCACTGCGGTAATTCCTATTAAAATTAAACAGGATACCGTATCCTTTAATACCAAAGTATTTAAAATTAAGCAAGGTGATAACGTCAGTGATTTATTAAAAAAATTACCGGGAATAGAAATTGATAAAGACGGTTCTGTAAAAGCAGAAGGTGACGATATTAGAAAGATATTGGTAGATGGGAAAGAGTTTTTTTCCAACGATCCTACGGTCGCTCTCCAAAATTTAAATGCCGATGCTATTAAAAGCGTAGAGGTTATCGATGAACAAAGCGATGGCGCTAGAACTTCTGGGATTAGAGATGGTGAAAAAACGAAGGTGATAAATCTTATTTTAAAGGATGATAAAAAAACGGGCTATTTTGGAAAAGTAGGAGCGGGTGTTGGAACAGAAGATAGGTACAGTACTAAGTTTGATCTCAACCGTTTTTCTAATAAAACGCAACTGGCTGTTTTTGGTAATTTAAATAACACCAATAATTCTGGAGCAACGGTGTTTACCCGTGATGGAAGTAGAAATGGCGGTGGCGGTTTTTTAACTACAGGAACAGCTGGGGCCAATTATAATTACGAGTTTAAAAAGGATCAGAATTTTAATATTGATTATCATTATGGATATTCGGACAAGGAATTGGAGCAATCATCTAGTAGGACAGAATTTAGAAATCACGATTCTTTTTCTAGAAATTCGGAGAGCGATAGTCAGAATATTTCTAAAAATCACAATGTAAATTTTAGTTTTAGAGATCGTTCTAAAAAAGGAACTTATATTGAGTTTCGTGGAGATTTTAAAAAGGATGATCGTACTTCTGATAACAAGAGTACTACGGAGTATTTTAACGAGGCTGGGTTTAAAGACGCTACAAGTGATAGAACCACCTTTAGCGAAGACGATAGGTCTAGTGGTAAATTGAGTGGGTCTATTCAGAAAAAAATCAATGAAAAAGGAAGAAATTTTAGAGTGAAAATGGGTGTTTCTTTTAAAGATAATAAAGATCTTAATTATCAAACATCTATAGATGCTTCTGACCTTGCAGTATTGGATGATTTGGATGACGTCGTAGAAGTTTCTACGAGAAAGGATCATAATAAATCTTTGAGTTATGACGGTTCCATAAAGTTTACAGAGCCTATCTTTAAAGATCATTATTTGTTTGGAGAATCTAAGTTTAACAAATACACGAGTAATCAAGACTTACATCAAGAAAAAATCATAGATGATTTATCTCAAAACCCGTTAATTTATGGACTAGATTATACTAAAAACAAATGGTCTAATAAATTTGGATACCGCTATAGTAACCAAAAAATACAAGTTACAATAGCAGGGGATTATCAGAAAAATGAACAGCTAATAGCATTAGATAATGAACAGGTAGTTACAAAAAAATACACGGATATATTACCGAAAGTATCGGCTAATTATGAGTTTAAAAAGGGGAGGAAATTAAGACTTCGTTATAGTAAAACGGTGAAACTTCCAAGTGTAAATCAACTGTCACCTGTAGTTAACGATTTTAATCCTCGCTTTATTAGAACGGGAAATAGTGCCTTAACGGCGCAGGATGTGGATACTTATTCCATGATGTTTTACAATCATAACTTCGCAAGCTCCAACAGTTTATTTTCTTATATCAGTTATAGCCAAACGGACAATGCTGTTATTACTAGTAAAGTGACCGATAACGATTATATAAAACACGTTACTTATATTAATTATGGAGACAAATCTAGCTTGAGAGGACGTTTGTATTTACGTAGAAAGATTAAAGGAATTCCAATAAGGTATACCGTTAGATTAACAGGAAGTATCAGTGATTTTACGACTGTTTTAGAAGGTGATCATAGTAAAACCACTAGTAAGAATACGGGAGTTGGATTGAGCTTTAGTAATGATTCTAAAAATAATTACGATGTGATTATTGGAGCTAGTTTGGATATAAATAACACGAATTATTCATTGAAAAACTATGATCGTAACTATGTAAAACAGAATTACTATACCAAGGTAGATGTGGATATTACAGATAAACTAAACATAAATTCTCAGTTCAGTTATAGCCTGTATTCCGATGATAATTTTGATTCTCAAACGGCGCCAATTTGGAATATGGCGGTGGAATATGCCTTATTGAAAGGACAAAGAGGGCTTGTGAAATTACAGGTTTTTGATATCTTAGATAAAGATTTAGGAATTAGCCGTAGTAGTTCTGATACCTATATCGAAGAGAGTTTTAAAACCAATTTAGGGGCTTATGCGATGTTGAGTTTTACCTATAGCTTAAAATCTTATAAAGGTAAAAAAAGTAAAAGAGGTGGAGACGGTGGTCGTCGTCATTTTAAACGTCGTCATTAAAAATAATTGATAGCTTTATTTTTTAAAGGAGGGGATTTGTAAATGTACAAATTCCCTCCTTTTTTATGTATTAATCAATATCTGAGAATTCCAAAATGTCTGCAGGTTGACATTCTAATACCTTGCAAATCGCGTTTAGCGTTGTGAAACGCATGGCTTTTGCTTTGTTGTTTTTTAAGATGGATAAATTAGCCAATGTAATGCCTACTTTTTCTGAAAGTTCAGATAAAGTCATTTTTCTGCGAGCCATCATTACGTCTAAGTTTACAATAATTGCCATGTTATACAGTTAAGCTGTTTTCTTCCGCTAATTTATTTCCTTCTTTAAATATTTCGGCTAAGATATAGGCGAATAATGCGATTACTAGCGAGGTTAAATCTAAATGATAACTTAGTTGAGTTCCTTGTTCAAATCCGTAGTAGGAATAATTACTTAGGAAGAAATAAATAATTAAGTATTTGCCGATTGTCCTAAATGCTTGTACGTTTTGTTGTTGGAATGTTGAGATGTTTTCAACTGATTTAATTAATTTTCTAAATTCTTTAAGGCTTAAAAATATGATTAGAAGCATTAGTGTCCATTGGGAAATAAGTAAAATTAGTCCAAAAGCAGTTAATTTATAAAATGTAAAAACTTCTGAATCAGGTAAGACTGTATTTGTGCTTGGGTCATTTATTTTATAGCTTGTCGAATAGTTGAAGATTGCATGTGTGTATTTACCGTTAAAATTAATTTCAATTTTTTTGGCATTGGATGGGTCTATTTTTCCATAGATAGTGATTATGCACAAAAGCATGAAACTGATGATGCATAGGATTTGTCCTGTTTTACATAGAAATGATGCAATGCCCAATAATGATTGTTTTTTCATAATGCTAATTTTGACATTCCAAAACTACAATAATTAAATCGTAATACAATATATATTTATTGTTTTTCGATAAATATATCATGAAAAATGATAATATATATATATACAGTTTACATGAGGTCCATCATAGATATGGTGTTTTAGATACAATGTGCCAGTATTATTGACCATAATACCTTCAGTGTAATTCGTCTCAATAGTTTGTATTAATACTTGAAAACTACAGTTTTTGAAACGCATGCTGTATTTTATGCGACTCCTTCTACTATAGAGATTTGAAGAAGGGTAATTAAGGGATGCGCCAAGGTGGATTTAATCTGTTTTTTCCTCCATAGTATAAAATTAGTTGGTTGCCGTCTAGGTCTTTAAGTCTCGCTTCTCGCCATAGCCAGTTTTTATCTGTTGGATATTCGTCAAAAACAATTCCTTTATCTTTTAATTCATCTACGTAATTGTCTAAATCTTCACATTCAAAATACGCAACTATGCCGCCTCCGATAGGGAGTTCTTGAACTTGGTGTATAGAAAAAGTAGCAGCGCCGTCTGGGCATTCAAAACGGGCGTAGTGAGGGAGGGATTTTACGATAAGTGTGAGCCCTAATTTTTGATAGAAAGGAATGGAGATTGTTAGGTCTAAAGAAGGAACAGTTATTTGATTTAAATTCATGTCCTAATATATGAAATTCTAAGGCGGGGACACGTGTCAAATACTCTTCGGTAGTTCCGTTGTGATGTAGTGTCGTTTTTGGATCGAAGGAATTCCAATGACTAGTTCTTTTTATAGCCGATTTTATACTGTTCTTTTCTAGCACTGTATAAGTAGGAGGTAGACGGTAGCTTTTCGTTTGTTGTTTTTTTGAAATCTACGTTGTTGCATCCAAGGAGTAGAGGGAGTGTAATTTACAAAGGTATTTGTGCCGATGATCAATACGACTGTTTCTAGTAAATTTTTCCATAATAAAGCCTGTCTTTTTCCTGATAAATATAAAGGGGTCAAGTGATAGAAATACAAAGATGATTTAAGTAGGTTTCATCTGTTTTACGATTGCTTACTGGGAAAGTGATTTACTGAAATTCAAGGCAAAAAAAAGCCGTACAAAAATGTACGGCTCTTTTAATATAATAGTAAAAAACTTAAGCGATAGCTGTAGCTTTTTTAGATTTTCTGTATAAAAATGAGTTGAACAACTTTCTTTTTCCAAAGTTAGGTCTGCTCTTAGCGTTTACAAATTTTTGAAATAATTTTTGGTTAACTCCAAAGTACTCATAAGTAGTTCCATCTGTAAAGGTCACTTCCATCAACATACTTTTGTGGTGGAAATCGTCGATATGAGATTCAGAAATAGTTTTAGCGTAGGCTTCTAAATTTGCTTCCTTTGTTGCAGGCGCAATACTTACCAAAAAGTGATACGCATCGATAATTTTTAAACTTACCTTACCAGCCTCTTCTTTCTTAGTTTCGTCTGTAAATTTATCAGGATGCCATTCTTTAATTAAGTTTCTGTAAGTTTTTTTCAACTCCCTTAATTCGATAACTCCTTCTACCTTAAATAATTTCTTGTATTCGTTGATACGCTTCATGTGTAATAATTCAAATTGCGTGCAAAAGTAGTTAAAAATGTTGAGTTGAGGCGGTTAATTATTGAAAATTGTTGTGCTGATGGCGTGTCGCTTGATTTTAGGTCTTGAAATATTGGTTTTAAGCGTGTTTTTAATTCGTTTTGTGCTTATGTTGCTCTTTTGAGGTGAATTCGAATTCTTTAATCTATTGTAGATTGTTCTTGTTTGCCTGATGCACTTTCCTTAGAATATTGCACACAAGTAGCTATTGTTATAACTTAGCCTATATAAAATACGAAACACATGTCTCTTATGGATACCATCGAAAAAGAAATAGTTTATAACACAACAAAACCATATTCTACCCTGAATAAACGAACTGATAAAACCAGAAATGTATGGTTTGTATGTCATGGAATGGGGCATCTGAGTCGTTATTTCTTAAGGTATTTCAAAGGTTTAAACCCAGAGGAAAATTATATTGTGGCTGCGCAGGCTCCTAGTTTGTATTACCAAGGAACCAATTTTAAGCATGTTGGGGCAAGTTGGTTGACAAAAGAGAATACGGTGAAAGAGACAGCCAATATTATGCAGTATTTTGATGCTATTTTTGAAACGGAAAACTTGGATTGTGACTTGAATTTAATTGTGTTAGGTTACTCACAAGGAGTGAGTGTTGCGACTCGGTATATTGCGACACGTCAATTGCATTGTGAGCAGTTAATATTGCATTCTGGAGGTATTCCTAAAGAGTTGATATCCGAAGATTTTGCCTTTTCTGATGCAAAGGTTTCCTTAGTGTATGGTACAAAGGATGCTTATTTAAATGCGGAGCGTATTGCGGAAGAAACCCACCAAAATAACGGTTACGTAACGGCACAAAAGGTTATTGGGGCTGGTGGATTTCGCATTTATTTCTACCATATTTTGCCAAATACAATGACGCTGATTATCGTCAATATGACCATCAATTTCCCCGCGACAATTCTTGCCGAAAGCTCCCTCAATTTTCTGGGCATCGGCATTCAACCCCCAGATACTAGCTTGGGAGTTTTGATTGGGATTGGCCGAAACCATCTTTATCAGGCACCTTGGATGGCCTTGTTGCCGGGCCTGATTATTCTCATCACCACACTATCTATCAGCATCGTCGGGGACTGGATCCGTGACCAAATTGAGGCTGATTAATTTTACAGGAGTCACTATGCTAAAAATTATCGTCATGAGCGACATTCACATTACCCCAAAAGGGGTAGTGAAGCACGGATTGGATACATCGGAGCGCAGTATGTGGAACGAAAATATACCAGTACAAGTTGTAGCTTGGAGAATGTTAAGTCGTTTGAGAGAAGAAGGATGGCCACAAGATCTTAAAGACATGATGTTTTTTGAAGAAAAAACATTGGTTTGGGCACAGGCTACAGGTGAACACTTAGACGATTCTGAAAA
>NVRM01000082.1 GCA_002400885.1 Flavobacteriaceae bacterium | reverse complement strand
AAGCTGCCGATTTGCTCTTCTTAGTTATTTTGGTTCTTCCTTTTCGTACTAATTGCGAAATTGTTGGCATACTAAAATTTGTTATTAATTATATTTTTTTATTACTACTCGTTTTATAGAGCGTGCAAATGTACGAATAATTTATTGCTTTTCAAACAGCTAAGTCACTTTTTATCAAGTAGTCCAAGTACTTTTTCAAAACAAGCTGATAAAAACACACTTACCCCATTTAAGTTCAAAGATTCAATATCCCAACAAGCCTCTTATTATAATTAAACAACGCTTCACGTATTTTCATGTTAAAAAACCCATTAACCTTCATTTTTAATAAAAAAATGCGATTTAAATCGCATTATTATTATTTTTAATCCTTTTAATTGATTTTTTAACAAATCGCTACACCCCCAATAGACAACCAATAGCAGCACTGATTACACATGATAAATCAACAATAGATTTAATGTTTTATTAAGAAAATAGTTGTGTATTTAACTTTTTATTCACATTTTTGGCTCAATTAATTCAAATAATTACACATATGAAAACAAAGTTTAATGGAGTTCTAGTGCTATTACTGGCACTAGTTGTGCAACTATCTTTTGCACAGGAGAAAACTATTTCCGGAACCGTCTCTGACGAAACAGGCCCCTTACCAGGAGTTAGTATTGTAATCAAGGGAACATCCACAGGAGCTGAAACTGATTTTGACGGGAATTATTCAATTACCGCAAAACAAGGAGATGTACTAGTATTTAGCTACATTGGAATGGACAGAAAATCAATAACTGTTGGGACATCAAATAAGATAAACATAACCTTAACAGGTGGAAATGTTTTAGACGAAGTAGTTGTCACAGCATTGGGAATCTCAAGAGATAAAAAGTCATTAGGATATTCTACACAAAAAGTAGGAGGCGATGAAGTCTCCAAAATAAAGGATGCTAATTTCATGAACTCCTTATCTGGTAAAGTATCAGGAGTACAAATAAAATCAAGTGGTACTATGGGTGGATCTACCAACGTAATAATTCGTGGTAACAGCTCCCTTACAGGAAACAATCAAGCTTTATTTGTGATTGATGGTGTTTTAATTAATAACAGTAACAATAACACATCCGACCAAAGAACAGGTCGTGGTGGGTATGATTACGGAAATGCTGCATCCGATATTAATCCAGATGACATCGAATCTATCAATATACTTAAAGGAGGTGCTGCCTCGGCACTATACGGCTCACAAGCTGCTAACGGTGTTGTTATCATCACTACTAAAAGCGGAAAAAAAAGTACAGGCCTAGGAATCACCATAAATTCAAGTATGACTTTTGGTAACATGGACAAAAGCACCTACACAGAATACCAAGATAAATACGGTGCAGGATACGGTCCGTATTACGGATCTACCGGTTATTTTGAAGATGTTGATGTTAATGGAGATGGTGTTTTAGACCTTATGGTTCCTTCTACAGAAGATGCCTCTTTTGGTGGAGCATTTGACCCTAACTTAATGGTGTATCAATGGGATTCATTTTACCCTCAATTAGACACATACGGAAAAGCAAGACCTTGGCTAGCTGCCAAAAACAATCCTTTATCATTTTTCAAAACTGCGGTAACCACCGTAAATAGTGTCTCATTCGCTGGCGGCGGGGAGAAAAGCACCTATAGATTAGGATATACCAACTTTGAACAATCTGGTATTCTACCAAACAGTTTAATCAAAAAGAACACCATAGACTTTGGCGGAACTTTGGACTTAACTGACAAATTTAAAGTTAGCTCTAAAATTACGTATACAAACAGTAAAGGTAAAGGTAGATACGGAACCGGATACGATGCAAAAAACCCAAATCAATCCTTTAAGCAATGGTATCAGACTAACGTTGACCTACAAGAACAAAGAGCAGCGTACATGCAAACAAAAGAAAACATTACTTGGAATACACAGAGTAATACAAACCTTACACCTGCCTATTTTGACAACCCTTACTGGACAAGGTATGAGAACTACCAGAACGATGAAAGAAACCGTATATTCGGACATGCCACCCTTAGTTACCAAATTAATGACTGGCTTAGTGTGATGGGTAGAGCTACAGTGGACAGTTACAATTCTATAGAAGAAGAAAGAATTGCAATTGGATCTGTAGACACCTCAGAATACCTGAAAAGATTAAGAAATGTAATGGACAATAGTTATGATCTATACTTTAACTTTGATAAAAACTTTCTAGATGACAAGTTAAATGTAAGAGGGCTTATTGGAACAAACATTGAACGTCACAGTACAGAAACAACAACAGCCGCGACAACAGGAGGACTTGTAGTTCCAAGACTATATGCACTTAGTAACAGTAAAGAACTTTCTAATGCTCCGTTTGAACACAAAGCAGAATACGGAAGAAACTCCGTGTTTACAAATATTAGTTTTGGATATGATAACACCTACTTTATCGAGGGTTCTTATAGACAAGAAAAAGCGTCAACGCTTCCTGATGGAGACAACACCTTTGGATACGCTGCCATATCAGGTAGTGCAGTTCTTTCAAACTTATTCGAATCTGACGTGATCACTTTCACTAAATTTAGAGCTGGTTTCGCGCAAACAGGAAATGCAGCCGGTCCACTACAGATCTACGATGTATATACATCTACAGGGAACTTAAACGGGAATCCACTATATTCATTACCAGGAACAAAAAATAATGCCAATCTGAAAGATGAGCTTTCAGAAGAAACAGAAGTAGGACTTGAAATGAAATTTATCGACAACAGACTAGGGTTTGACCTTTCTGCTTACCGTAAAAAATCTACCGATCAAATTATGTCTGTTTCTGTCTCAACGGCTACAGGATACAATTCACAATGGGTAAATGCAGGAGAAATGACCAACAAAGGAGTTGAATTAAGTCTATTTGGATCACCTATTAAAACCGAGAACTTTGAATGGAACGTGAACATAAACTGGGCAAAGAACAAAAACAAGGTTGTAAAACTATATGACGACGTAACAGAACTTCAATTAGCAAGTGTTCAAGGTGGAGTTTCTATAAACGCTACAGTAGGTCAACCATTCGGAACAATTAAAGGTTTCAATTATGTTTTTGACGATAATGGAAACAAGGTTATCGGAAGCGATGGATACTACTTAAAATCAGATAACAAAGAAATTATTGGAGATATCAATCCTGAATGGATTGGAGGAATCAATAACTCTTTTAAATACAAAAATTGGAATTTCAGCTTTTTGATAGACATCAAAAAAGGAGGTGATGTATTCTCTCTAGACACTTGGTACGGTTACGCTACCGGTGTATACGCCAATACTACTTTTACAAACGACCTTGGAAACCCTGTTAGAAACACCATAGCTAATGGCGGTGGAGTTGTTTTAAAAGGAGTCACAGCTGACGGAAGTCAAAATACCACGAGAGTTCGAGCAGATTATTACGCAAACCCTTGGGGATATAAACACGCTACAAACGCAGAACACACTTATGACGCAAGTTATGTAAAACTAAGAGAGGCATCTTTATCTTACAGCCTCCCTAAATCAATTGTAAGTAAATTAAAACTTTCAAACTTATCTTTAACAGCTATTGGAAAAAATTTATGGATTATCGACAAGAATACTCCATTTTCAGATCCTGAAGCTGGACTAAGTTCAGGAAATATTCAAGGATACCAATCAGGAGCATATCCAGCGGTTAAAGAGTACGGTATAAACCTTAAAGTTCAATTCTAAAAACATAACAAATGAAAAAAATATTTTTATTAGCCTTTATTATCCTTGGAACTATCTCCTGCGAAACGGACTTCAGTGACTGGAATAAAGACGAAAAAAACGCAACTAAAGTACCTGCTAGCACCTTATTTAGCAACGGACAACGTAATTTAGTTAGAACAATGAAAATGCAAAATGTAAATGTAAATATATTCAACTTTTTTGCACAATACTGGACCGCTACCACCTACCCGGATGAAGCTAATTATGACATCGTAGGTCGTGATGTACCTGGTGGTTTTTGGAATAGAATGTACAGAGACGTGCTGAACGACCTCCAGGAAGCGCAACTAGTACTTAAAGTAGAAAAAGAAACAATTGCAACATCGCTGATCCCTGTAAACATAAACAAACAAGCGATTACAACAATTTTACAAGTATACACTTACCATGTACTTGTTGACGTTTTTGGGGACATCCCATATACAGAAGCATTAGACATCACAAATTCATCACCAAAATATGATGACGACACAGCTATCTATGCTGATTTATTTACTAAATTAGATGCAGCAATTGCAAATTTAGATAGTGATTTCGACTCATTTGGAGGTGCCGATTTTATTTACCAAGGAGACGTTAAACAATGGATGAAATTTGCAAATTCTTTAAAACTAAGAATGGCAATGAGAACGAAAGACAGCGAAAAAGTATCTCAAGCAGTTGCAGGTGGAGTTTTCACCTCTAACAGCGACAACGCAGCCTTCATGTTTACTACTTCTGACCCTTACTCTAATCCTTTATGGGAAAACTTAGTTCAAAGTAATAGAAATGACTTAGTAGTTTCAGATTCATTTGTGAATTTGATAACACCATTAAACGACCCTAGAACTTCCGCATATATGGCTGACAACAAGACACCATACGTAGGAGGACCTTACGGAGAAAATAATTCATACAATTCGTACACGCATTTAGGCGCTATTTTTCATGTAGCTGATTTCGAAGGGGTAATTTTAGACTATGCAGAAGTTGAATTTTTATTGGCAGAAGCTGCAGCACTAACTATAGGAGGAGTCTCAGACGCAAGCAGCCATTACGAAAGTGGTATCACTGCATCCATCAATTACTGGGCACCTACAGCAGATGCAGCAGCATATGTTGCATCCCAGCCTTTCGACGCAGCTAATTGGAAAAAATCAATAGGAACTCAAAAATACATTGCATTGTACTCTAGAGGGTTCGAAGGATGGACTTCTTGGAGACAGTTTGGAGTTCCAACACTGGAAGCTCCAAAAGACGCTCATAAAGACGCCGAAGGAATGGTTCCTGTAAGATATACATACCCTGCCGATGAAGCACAAAGAAACGGAACCAATTACGAAGCTGCAAGCGCGGCAATTGGAGGCGACAAATTATCAACCCGAGTATTTTGGAATAACAATTAAAAAAATTACAATGAAAAATAACTTAAAATATTTAATGCTAGTAGCCATCACGGTCGGATTTCACTCTTGTGATAAAGAAGACTATTCATTAGCAGGTGCAGACATAGGTGGTAACACCCTCCTAAGCGACACTAAAATAAGTGTTTTTGACACCAACGAAGACCTTAGCATGAAATTTATTACAGCTGATGACTTAACTGTTAAAGCCGTAGAAATAAGTAAAGATGGTTCAAAAATAGCAGACGCAACAATTACTGGAAAAACAGCAACCTTTAGCTCATCTGCTTTAGGCGACTTCCTTTTTGGTGATGATTTAGATAAGCCTACCGGGACTTTTAATCTCGATTTCCTATCTACTTTATCAAATGGACAAACCTATAAAAATAATTACACCATCAAGATAGCTAAAGCAATTACGATCGCTAAAAAGCAAGTATCTGTAAAACATTTAGACACAACTTCTCAAAAAATTGTCTTTAAGTCATTTACCCATAATGCAACCATCGATACTAAAACTATTGAATGGAAAAAAGGAAAAAATGGAACCTATGCAATTGACAGCAATCCTGTTTTTGACGGAAGTAAATTAACAATTGAGTTAAATGAACACGATTATGCAACAACCTACGGACTTGTAGCAATGGACACCTTATATTATAAGGTAACCTTAACCAGTGGAACTTTATCTGACTCGGAAGAAACAAGCGTTGCTATCGTAGCACAGTAAATGACTAGCAGTACTTCAGGAATGTTATCGACTTCAAGTCCTTTATTCAATTTTACTGATGTAAGTACTACTGATGGTGAAATCTAACCCAGACAAGGAAATTAACTTTGACTATAAAGAAGGAGTTATTATTGGAGAATAATTAACTACCAATTTTCACCTAAAATAAAAAACCACAAGCTTCAAACTTGTGGTTTTTTTAGTTAATTACATTTTCTTTAAAGTTTTAATGTTTTTACGAATCAATCATCAAAACCTTAACGAAACGTTAATATTAAATTATATATTACCTAAACAGCACGTTTATTGCTATTTATTTATCAATTCAATAATTTAACAAGTCTTAATTACGATATCCACTTAAATTATTACACATAAGTTATTTTGTTTATTTTGTTTTTAAAACATTATACACTATGTTTACGTGATTTTAATATGAATTTAACATTTACCTAGCACAAACCTTGATCAACTTAACTAATTGCGTCAAGACTATCTAACTACATGTATTCTAACCTAAAATCATTCAAATAAAATTAATTCAAATAACTATACAAATGAAAACAAATCTTAAAGGAATATTAACGCTCCTGTTAGCGTTAATTGTGCAATTTACTTTTGCACAAGAAAGGGAAATTACCGGAACCGTCTCGGACGAAACAGGCCCACTCCCCGGAGTAAGTGTAATTATCAAAGGCAGTAATACCGGAGTAGAAACAGATTTTAACGGCCACTACTCTATAAAAACAAAAGAAGGAGATGTCCTTATGTTTAGTTTTCTAGGAATGGATAAAAAATTTATCACCGTAAAAAACACTAACAAGATCAATGTAACCTTAACAGGAGGAAATATACTAGATGAGATTATTATTTCTGGAGTTGCAGGAGGAACTTCTAGAAAAAAACTTTCCGTTTCAGTAGCAAAAGTCTCTTCCGAACAACTACAAGATGTACCTGCTACATCAGCAGCAGGAGCATTGCAAGGAAAAGTAGCAGGTATTAAAGTTACTAATTTCGGTCAACCAGGTGCTGGCTCTACTATAGTTCTAAGAGGAACTAAAAACCTTTTTGGATCTCAATCTCCATTGATACTAATGGACGGAGTTATCGTCGAAGGGGGATTAAATGATGTTAACGTTAACGACATCGAATCTTACGAAATTGTAAAAGGAGCATCTGCTTCTGCACTATACGGATCTAGAGCTGGTAACGGAGTCATTGTAATCACCACTAAAAGAGGAAAAGGACTTGAAAAAACTCAAATCACGGTCAGATCAGAAATTGGATTTTCAAGTATTAACAAAAAAATAAACCTCAATAAATCTCACGGATTCAACCTAGCTTCTGATTGGAAAAGTACACAAGGCATCTATACCAAATACGAAGGTGTCACCTACCCTGACAACTATAAAGGAGGAAGAAATTCTGACATTTCAGGAGGAAGAACAGCAGCTACCGACGGATACTGGGACAACCCTTATGGCGTTTACTACGACAGTCAAAACGAATTCTTTAAAACTGGATTTAATAAAACAATCTTTACCTCTATCGCAGATCAATCTGACAAATCGAATGTATATTTCTCTGCTGAAAACTCTATAGACGAGGGAGTATTAGTTGAAACAGATGGATACAGCAGAACCAACCTTAGAATCAATGCGGACTACAGATTTAACGACTGGCTCACATTCTCTACTAGTAATTTATTTGCAAAAACAAATAATAAAACTCCAGGAGGAGGAGGAGGAGTCTTTTTCTCCATCGTATTAACAGACCCTGATGTAAATTTACAACAAGAAAATTCAGATGGCCAACCCTACAACTACCTACCTAACCAGTGGAGCGCCACAGTAAGCAACCCACTATACAACTTGTGGAAAAACGAAAGAGAACGTAAAAAACAACGTTTTTTAGGAGCCTATAATCTAAAACTAAAATTTGCTGATTGGGTCAACCTAGAAACTGAATATTCTTTCGAAAGCATCAATAACAAATACACCAACTACGCACCATACGACAGTTGGACACCTTCAGGAGGAGGATTAGCATACTCAGAAGGAAGCCTATTTAAATCATCTTCAAATACTTTAGCTCAAAAATTCCAATCTACATTTAACTTCTCCAAATCATGGACCAACTTAAATATAAAAGGAAAACTAAGTTACTTAATGGAAGATAGCCAGTACGAATATTTCGATGTTTTTGGGAATAACTTTAAATACAAAGACCTCCCAACTTTAAATAATTTTGACCCTGCAGACATCAGCGCTTCTTCCAAAATTGAAGACGAAAGAGCTCAAAATGTATTTGCCATCATCGGACTAGATATAAAAGACCGCTATTTACTAGACGGAATGTACAGATACGACGGGTCATCTTTATTTGGGAAAAATCAACGATGGGCTCCTTACTACAGAGTTTCTGGAGCATATAGAATTTCAGAAGATTTTAAAATTAAAGGGATTCAAGAATTAAAAATACACGCCGCTTTAGGTACCGCAGGTCAACGACCAGGATACAACTGGCAATACGAAGGTACAAATGTAAATAACGGTGTTTTATCCACAAACAGAACCAAAGGTAATCCCGATCTAAAACCCTCCAAAACAACAGAATTGGAAATTGGATTAAATGCAAGTTTTTTAGATCGCTTCAACCTAGAAGTTGTCTACTCTAAAGCAGAAACTGACGATCAATTTATGTTAGTAGACATCTTTGCACCAGCAAATGAAGGTAAAAACAAACAATGGCAAAACGTTGGATCTGTAAACTTCAGAACCATCGAAGCTACTTTAGGTGTCAAAGCTATCGAAACTACAAACTTCAATTGGAACCTAAATTTCACATTCGATACCTCTAGTAACGAGATAACAAAATTAGATGTTGCCGAGAGAAAAGTAGGACCTAATGACATGTTCCTAATTAAAGAAGGTGAAGAATTCGGATCCATGTTCGGAAGAAGCTTTGTTAAAAACTTAGATCAAATGAGCAATCAGCTGACTGACGGAGAAACCATCGCTGATTACTCCATAAATTCAGATGGAGTTGTTGTTAAAACAGCCAATATAGGAACAAAAGACGAAGCACCAATCATTGTAGTCGACGAAGATGATGTTGCTGTAATTTCCAAAATAGGAAATCAAAACGCAGACTTTAAACTAGGAGTATTCTCAAATATGAAATACAAAAACTTCACCTTTACCATGCTATGGGACTACTCTAAAGGAGGAGACATATACAACAGACAAAATCAATGGCTAACAAGAGATTACCGACACGAGATGGTAGACCAAGCAGGAAAAGCAGCCGCAGACAAAAAAACAGGTAGCTACTACCAAGGACTTTATGATGTCAACAATAACAATGCCTTCTGGGTAGAAGACGCTACTTATTTAAAACTACGAGAAGTATCTTTAAGTTACACATTAAGAGAGGACGTTTTAGCAAATGTCGCTGGTGGTTTCTTTGACTCGATTAAATTCTCCGCTACAGGTAGAAACCTACTCACATTTACGGATTATACAGGATGGGATCCAGAAGTTTTACAATACGACAATGAAACACAACAGTATTTTGCAGAAGACCTAAACATCTACCCAAATACTAGAGCCTACAACTTTTCAGTACAATTAAAATTCTAAAACATACACATGAAAAACTTTAACAAATTTATAATTGGGTTTTTTACACTGGCTTCTATCGTCAGTTGTAGCGAATTTGAAACTTCTTTAGAAGTTGAAAATCTCAATGCCCCTAACGATCAAATATTACTAACAGACGCCACTGCTTTAGAAGCTTCCGCAAGCGGAATCATAAACAACTGGTTTCAATTAACTCACGACAACCTTACCGTAGGATCATCCATGGCAGTTATGGCAGACGCCTTTACCTGTTCTTGGGGTAACTACGCAATGAGAGACACTTCTAGCGAACCAAGAACCGCATGGAACAATTCTTCTGGATACTCAGACGCTGGTATGACAGAACGTTTTTTTAACGGAATGCACTCTATACTTACAGATTCAAACAACCTAATCAAAGCATTAGACAACGGAATTCAATTTGGAGACGAAGGATCCAACAACGCTCAAATTGAAGCAATCGCAAGATTTGGTCAAGCTATTTCAACAGGATATTTAGCCTTAGTCTTTGACAGAGTTTGGATTTCAGATGAAACAGGAGCTCTAAACAACGGAGATCCTGTAGCTTACAATGAAGCCATCAAAAATTCCTTAGAATTCATCAATAAAGGAATCATTGTTGCCGACAATAACACATTCGTACTACCATCATCATGGATCAACGGCACCAACTACAGTAATACTGATTTAAGTAAGCTAATGAACTCCATGGGTGCTAGACTTATGGTTACTAGTCTCCGTAACTCCAGCCAAAGAGACGCTCTAGACTGGAACCAAGTACTGGATTATGCTAATGCAGGAATTAGTATCGATTTTGCTCCTTTAATGGATGACGTTGTTTGGTTCTGTGATCTAAAATGGACTTTATCTTATGGAGGATGGGGACGTGTTGACATGCGAATTATTAACATGATGGACCCAGATACTCAAAGTGTATTTCCCTCCACTCAAATAACAATTCCAGAATCTACTAGTGACGACGCACGTCTAACTTCAGACTTCCAATACTTAGACGGACAAGACTTTATTCCAAGTAGAGGAACATACCACTACAGCTCATACAGACATTCAAGATATGACCAATACATTACCTCTTGGAACGTACCTGTCACAGACTACTCTGTTACAGAAAACGACATGTATAAAGCAGAAGCACTCTTAAGAACTGGTAATGTAGCTGGTGCAGCAACAGTAATTAATACTGGTACCAGAACATCTAGAGGAAATCTTACAAATGTAGCACCAGACGAAACAGAGGTATACAAAGCCATACACTACGAACGATTAATTGAATGTGCCAATACAGGCATGGGGAACGCCTTCTTTGAGATGAGAAAAGAAAACCTATTACAAAAAGGAACCCTTTTACACTTTCCAATTCCCGGCTCTATTTTAGCCACTATCGGAATCTCCGAATACACTTTCGGGGGAGAACAAGGTGTTGCTGGAGAAGACTATTCTATTAATGGATGGAAATAATCTAATAAATATTAAAAAAATAAAAAACCACCTCCTACGAGGTGGTTTTTTATTTTTTAAAAAAAACACAGATAAAATACACCACTAAAACAGTAAATTACAAATACTAAATAAAATACTTTCCACCCCAACAATTACTACCATTGACGTAATTTCACTCTGTATGTTCATTTTTTACTTCTCCAAAACCAGCTATGCTGTCTCATGAATTCCAATTTATAAAATAAAAAAGGGATGAATAAAACGAACCAAAAAAGGAGACTTTTATGAGGTGTTTTTTAAGGCAGCTAAAAAAGCCTTCTTAAAAACCATATCCAAAACTACGCGTCGCTCCTGTTCTCGCAGCTTTTGAACATATATACTACATAAAAGACAGACTTCGATTTAAAATTATGACTAAGACAAAGTTCTGTTTTTCTTACCTTTGGAATTATTTTGAACGTCATCACTGCCACTTGTTTTTCTTGAAAAAACTACTATCTCGAATAGACAAATCGATTAGAAAACTAATACCTCCCACTCTTTCTAATTAACACACAACCATCCGAAAGTCTAATTTTTAAAAAGCCTGAGAAACCCTTATTTTTGTTATGCATATAAAAAAACATGGGACACTTCAAGCGAATCAAAAACACAAATACTCCTTTAACCCAAAAGACAATAGATTTAGCCCCTCGCTGGATGTTGAATCATTGTACCGCAGAACATAAAATTGACAAAGACTGTAGTAAGTACAAGACTTATCAATAGCTTGTTGCCTTAACTTTCGAACAACTAAATAAACACCTTACTTTAAGTGATATTTCTACTAGTATTGGAGTGTATGAAGGATGCACATCCAAATCAGACCTGATTCAAAGTCCTGCCCGTTCAACAATGAAAGGACATCCTCTTGTTTATCGATAAATTTCATTAAAAAAAACAAACTTACAACTACCTAACAGTCAGATTATTACCGTGCAAAATAAAAGATAAAGCTAACACAGTAACCGACCGTAGCAGACAGTATTTGTGATATCCATACAAGAAAAATATAAAAGTTTTTTTTATACAAATAATTACGCTTTTAGACTGACAAACACTATAAAAATGAAAAAAACATGTTTGAAACCTCAGTTATGAAGGGATACTTTTGTTTAAAATGTGTTTCCTTCAAACTTAGTTTGGATTAAATGATTATGA